>NZ_RZSX01000214.1:0-8122 GCF_004023105.1 Mesorhizobium sp. M5C.F.Ca.IN.020.32.2.1
CTCCAATCCTTCCCGCAGGCTGGTCTGCGCCCGCCATCCGGTCTTCGTCTCGAGTTGCGAAGAATCGGCCAGCAAGGCACGGACTTCGGAATTCTGCGGCCGCAGACGGCGTTCGTCGCGGTGAACGGGTTTTTTGGAGCCGCTCAACTCGAGCACCAGATCCAATACGTCCGAGACCGTCACAGCGCGCTGGCTTCCGGCATTGTAGGCATGGCCGAATTCGAGCTCGGCCGAACCTGCGGTCAGGAACGCCGCCGCAGTGTCTTCCACAAAAGTAAGGTCGCGGACCGGACTTGTGTCCCCGACCATGATCGCCGGGCAGTTTTTGTCGAGAGCCTGCCTAATGATGGTCGGCACGATGGCCCGCTCACTCTGACGTGGGCCGTAGGTATTGAACGGTCGCATAATCACGACGGGGACGTCGAACGACCTGGCGTAGGACTCTGCCATCATGTCCGCGCCGATCTTGGATGCCGAATAGGGTGACTGGCCCTGCAGCGGATGGGATTCGCGGATAGGCATGGTCTGTGCGGTGCCATAGACCTCGCTGGTCGAGGTGTGCACCACACGCTCTGTCTCCCATTGCCGCGCCGCTTCGAGGACATTCACTGTGCCCAGGATGTTGGTCTCCACATAGGATTGGGCGGCCGCGTATGAGTATGGAATCGCAATGAGTGCGGCGAGATGAAACACAACGGCCTGGCCACGCATGATCCGGCTCAGGAACGCGCTGTCGCGAACGTCGCCGCGGACGAGGTTCAACTGGTTTCGAATGGTGTCCGGCAAATCATCCAGCCAACCATGACTGTCGAAGGAATTGTAGAGGGCGAGCGCCGTGACATCCGCCCCACTACGGACGAGCGCTTCGGTGAGATGCGACCCGATGAACCCATCGGCACCCGTAACCAGAACTTTCCTACCCCTGTAGTTCATGACTAAGCGTTCCTCCCCCTATGACGTGAAGCGCTGACTTGCGAGTTCACCAGAGCCTGGCCATGCCAAGCATTTCTCACATGCCGATTGGTGGCGGCGAGACCAGGCCGACCGGCGGCCGCGAGACCAAGCCGACAACCGCCAGAAAGCCGCGCATCATCCAGATGATGTCAGCGGCGATCGTCCGCTGCGGATAGTAGGAGAGGTCGATCCTGGCCTTGGCAGGAAACAGAACCTCGCGGTAGAACAGTACCGGATCCGCGGATCGCGGATAGAATTTGGCCTCATGCCGGAAGAGAACCTGGGCCGGACCCAACAAGCCTGGCTTGTATTGTAGAACGGCCTCAAAGCCACCGCGGAAACAATCGGCAAAGACAAGGCTCTCCGGCCGCGGCCCGACAATTGCCATCTCGCCTCTGAAGACATTCCACAATTGCGGGAGCTCGTCGAACTTGGTGAGGGCGAGGAACCGACCTATTCTCGTCATGCGGCTGTCGCCGGCCATGGTCAGCGCCAAGCCGCCGGGATCGCATCGCACCGCGAATTTGCGAAACTTATACATGCGGAACGGGCGCCCACCGGCACCCACGCGGGTCTGCGTAAAGAAGATGGGCCGGCCGCCTTCCAGTAAGAGCGCCAGGGCGATCACCAGCATCAGCGGAGCGAAGACTATGGCGGCTGCTGTAGCGATTACGAGATCAATTGCTCGTCTCGCAAACCCATGGGCGGCGCTTGAGACAACAGATCGATGGATGGATAAATCCAAGGCATTCATGCTGCTGTTCCTGCTTGGGCGCAACTGTGGACTGCAGCGGCAAGAGCAGCCGCCACTGATTCGACGACAGGCGCGGTGATCTGGGGATGCAGTGGCACAGTGAGCTCACGCTGGGCAAAGTCCTCTGTCCGCGGCAAATATGTGCCGGGGAAAAGCTCGCGATAAAGCGTCATCTGGTGCACCGGCGGATAGTGGATGGTGGTTTGTATTCCTTGCCTGCGCAATTCATCGATGACGTCTTGCCTGTCAGCGTAACGCGGCAAAAGGATGGGCATGATATGATAGGCGGACGTCCGCGGCTCGTGGAACGGAACTGTCACGGCCGGACAATGTTTTGCGATCAGACGTCGATACAGCATGACCAGAATACGCCTGATCTCGTTCCACTCCTGCAAATTCTGCAGCTGGACCAGTCCGATTGCAGCGCGCATTTCATCCATGCGATAGTTGAATCCGAGCATGGTGACATCGTACTGCGGCGTGCGACTGTTCAGCCTCTGATGTGTCCCCGTGGTCATGCCGTGCCCACGGGCCTGGCGGATTGTCTCAAGCAGCTTGGGATCTCGGGCAATCACGGCCCCACCTTCCGCCGTGGTCATATTTTTGTTGCCATAGAAGCTGAAGGCGGCCGCGGCACCAAATGTACCTACCTCCTTCAGGCCGGGCGCATGCGCGGCATCCTCGATGATCTGCAGCCCTCGGGCACGAGCGAACTTCTGCCATTCTTCCCGATTGGCGAGATAGCCGGCAAAATGCACGAGAATGACCGCCTTGGTGCGCGCAGTGCATCGCGCTTCAGCTTCCACGATCGACATCAGCGGCACGTCGGCCGACTCGATATCGACAAAGACCGGAGTGGCACCGACGTAGAGAACCGCGTTTGCGGTCGCCACGAAGGTCATTGACGGGACCAGCACTTCGTCGCCTGGTCCGATACCGAGTGCATGTAGAATGAGATGAAGCGCTGCAGTACAAGAATTGACCGCGACGCAATCCTCTGCACCATGCATGTGGGCAAAAGCCTCTTCAAAGGCTTTCACCTGCTCTCCCATGGTCAGCCAGCCGCTATCGATGACCTTGGACAAAGCTGCCTTCTCCGGCACACCCAAAATTGGGGCACTGACCAAGAGCATCATAACCTCCTAGACTGTTGGACTGTGGGATCGGCTTGGCGATGTCGTCATGCGGCCGTGGCAGTGACCTCGATCGAGGCCGACTGGTCTTCCCAGGAAATGGCTTGTGCATTCTGGAAATCGTCGACGCGCCCAATATCGAGCCAGAGGCCATCATGCTTGTACACGTGGACAGTTGTACCGTTCTGCATCATCTGCAGCATCAGATCGTCAAACCCGAAGGGAATGCCAGATGGAATAAACTGCAGAACGTCTGGATTCATGCAGTAGATTCCCATGCTGACCAGGTGCGAAAGCGTCGGCTTCTCGCGAAAGATCTGCACGGTGTTGTCGACTTCGTCTATGACGCCGAAGTCCATTTTGATCAGGCGGCAAGCTGTCGCGATCGTCACCGGATCGGTGTGCCTGCGGTGCGCTGCCACAAATCGACTGAGGCTTAGATCGGTAAGGACATCGCCGTTGAGGACTATGAATGGTTCTGTCAGCTCATCTCTGATCAATGAGAGCGGTCCGATGGTGCCGAGCGGCTCCATTTCTTGCGTGTATCGAATTTTCAGGTTCCACTGCGAGCCATCTCCGCATACGGTGCGGATCAAGTGGCCGAGATACCCGGTTGTGATGTAGACCTCTTGGATGCCATTGCGTCGCAGCCATTTCAGAAGCATCTCAAGAACCGGTCGAGCACCGATCGGCATGAGCGGTTTCGGCAAGACCGACGTGAAGGGGCGAAGGCGTGTCCCCATTCCACCACATTGAATCACTGCTTTCATCTGGTCCTCCCATGTTCACTCGACCTGAACGCCATCGTTACGCCACAGCATCCGGAAAGCCCGTTCTTGTTCTCTTAAAGGACCGGTGAGGTTTCCCGCCGGCCCTGATCCGGACATTGTAGCTAGATGGTATGTGGCCGTTGGGGGGGATGTCGTCGTGCATTCGAATGGTAGCGATTCAGACATTCTGGTATTCAATAACCGTGCCGATCGACGAAGGCTGGCGCCTCTCGCAGAGGCAGGCTCGGAGCGCGGTTCAGCGATCAGTTCTTGGCCGATCAGCTTGGGGCCACAAGACCGACAAAACCCGAATGAGTGCTTACAATGAGCCTAGTATTCACCAATCGCCGGAACGACCCAGGACAACCCGGCGATTGCGCGGTATCGGCATCGAAGCGAGCTGTTGGGACACGGGTCTTGGAGGCTGAGAACGAATGTTCGACAGGTCAGCCGGCTCCGTTCGCGGAATTCAAAAATAAGAGGAGCGTTTCCCGTTATTTAGGATTATATTAGCAATCTGACGCTTGCGGTGTTGGGGCATCGCAGGTGTTGACTGGATGAACCGACGAGTGGTTGGCCACGACTTTAAGGCCATCACCGTTCAATCATTCCAGGATTCGTTGGGGTAGTTCAATGTATCGAATCGTCATCGCCGACGATCACGGCTTGTATCGTCGTGGCTTGCGATTGGCACTGACCGCAGGCATTCCAGGTGTGGAAATATTTGAGGCGTCGTGTTTCGATGCCGTACTCAGTCTGCTTGCGGAACAGGCGTCAGTTGATCTTGCGATCCTGGACCTGAACATGCCGGGATTGTTCAATCAGGAAGTGCTCAGCGGCATACTGTCGGCTTATCCGGATACACGCTTTGCGATCGTTTCCGGGAATGATTCCCGCTCGGAGATACTCACGGCTCTGTCGATCGGCCTTCACGGCTATATCGTAAAGTCGCAAAGAGACGAGGAGGTGGTCATGGCCGTCAACGAAATCCTTTCGGGCCGCATCTACGTCCCTGCGCTTCTGTCGCGCCCCGGAGCCGCACAAGCAACTCACGTACCTACTCCATCCGAGCATATCCCACATCGACGTACCACCACTGGCAATCTTGGCAGGCTGACCTCGAGGCAAAAGGAGGTCCTCAAGCTGATGGCGGAAGGGTATTCGAATAAGGAAATTGCGCGCGATCTGGAAATCGCCGAAGCGACGACGAAAATTCATGCCGCTGCGGTTCTGCGTGAGCTTGGGGTACGGAATCGGACAGAAGCTGCCGTTATGCTGAAGACTTGGCTAACCAGGGATATCAATTAGAGCGCCGCGTCCTGTTGGGCGCGCAAGGGACGCTCTAAAACTTGAATCTACGCATTATGGCTTCTAGAAACGAGGCCGATTTTTGCGCCAATGCGTTATGGGCCGATTTCCTTGCGCGACAGCCGTAGCGAATATCGCAGCCCGTGATCCGACATTTCCAACTTGGGCGAGTAACCGACAAGCGGCGCCCCATCCACTCCGAGTATCATGGAACCGAAACCATGACGGACAACTTTTGAAGTCCGCCGTCGCCCCGATTCCACCCACTCGAACACGATGTCACTACCTGCGTCTTCAGACGCGAACGTCCAATTTACCTCGATCCGGCCTTTTGAATCGCCAAGCGCTCCATGTTTTAAGGAATTGGTCGCAAGCTCGTGAACAATCATCGCGAAGCTTTCGGCGGCGCCGCCTGAAATCACAACGGAAGGACCGCTGACCGATATGTCGCGTGTTCCCATATACGGCTGCAACTCCTGGACAACGAGATCGTGGAGCATCCCCGACGCATTGCCGTTGCGTGAAAGCAGCAGATGCGTTGCTTCGAGCGCACGAATTCGGTCGACGAGCGTCTCCTTGTACCTGGCGACATTATTCTCGGGAACATCGACCATGTTCACCAGCGCCGTGATCACAGGGAATAGGTTGCTGAACCTGTGGCGTTGTTCGAGCATAATGCGCTCCCGCTTCTTTGCCGCGGCGCGTAGCAGCGTGGTTTGTCGTCGCTCGGTCAGGTCGGCAGCCACGCCGAGCCGCTGTAGACGATCATCGTATTTTTCTTCCCTTCCGCGCAGGGCAACCCAGCGAATATGTCCGTCCGGTCGTCGGACGCGAATCTCGACGTCGTAATTCGTGACTGATGCGAGCTTTCTCGATGCTACCAGCTTTGGCCAGTCCGCCGGATGAATGACGGCTGACAGTTCGTCCAAACGGCGGCTAGCGGCCGGGGGCAGGCCGAGAATGTCCCAGAACGTGCCGGAGCCGGTGACGATCCCGTCTTTAAGGTCGATCCGCCACGTGGCCAGGCGTCCGGCAGACAAAGCGAGATCCAGCCACTCCTTCTGAGCCCGAAGCGCTTCGTGTACGGCTCGTCGTTCCGAGATATCGTCGACCACCACGAAGATGCTCTCTGAGAGAACCCCGTCGGGCACGGATGAAGACAGGGTTAGCCGCGCCCAGAATGCCGAACCGTTCTTTTTTAACAGACGCACCTCCGAAGCGAACGAAGCAGAGTCGTTACCCAGGCCCGCCAGCAACTGCGCCAAGGCATCACGGTCGTCCGGATGAACGAGTGTCTCAAGCCGCAATTGGGCAAGCTCCTCCTCCTCGTAGCCAGTCATCTCACTGAGGCGTCTGTTGGATTGCAGAAGCTCACCTCTCTCGTTGGTGTTTGCGAATCCCATGGCGGCGCGTTCGAAAGCCCAACGGTAGCGGTTTTCGGTTGCTTCGACGGCAGCGAGTCTGGCTTCCGCTACTTCCAGCAGCTCACGCAAGTCCTGCCGCAGCCGATGGAACGTCATGGCAATCACGCCGCCCGAAACCACAAGCAGAATGGCGCGCGCCCAATCTTCGCCGGAGATCTGACCATTTAGGGTGCTTCGTGCCCACAGGCCGGCAGCCACCATCAGGATTGTCGCCGCAAGCGCAGGCCCACGGTCTTCAAGATAGGAAATGATTATAATAGCTGGAATAAATTCCAGAAAACTCGAACCTTCCCCAACATATACTGACGCTTTTTTTTCAAATATCAGTGTAGCAGCCAGTACCAATGCGGAGGCCACATGAGTTAGCAGCCTGCCCGATGGGTTCGAATCCGGCCTGCGCGACTGCGAGTTCATAGTCGTAGACTACAACCATTTGACTAGGCCGTCGAGACTAGAGCAAAAAACGTACAACCTAGTCCGACTGCCGGATTGCCATACCACTATCACAGCGCGCATTTTAACCGACGGGGGGAGGCATGACTTGGTCAGAACTCCTCAGAATATATCGAGTTTCAACGTAATAGGGCCCGTTTTTGCGAGCCCTATGCATACAAGACTGTTTGTAAATCCCGAACAACTTATTTTCGGGCTGTGAAACTTGGGGAGGTTGAAAAATGACTCTGATCGATAGACACAGCGATGTCGTTGCGGGCAAACGATACATTACAATAGGGACCAAGTATAACGCCGGCACGCAGATGACGCGGCCCTCGTATGCTTATCCTTCAACTCGAGCATCAGATCGGCTGGACGCAGAGGGCGACGAACCAAAGAAACGCAGCCTGGAATCCATCACTGGCATGCTCGATCGCATCGGCTGTGGATATCTCGTACTGAACCGCGAAAGAAAAGTAATCGAATGGAACGCAGCTGCCCAAACCACACTGGAGCGCCAGGGCGAAGCGGCTGATACAGCCGGTGAGCTTTCGATAGCCCTAAGGCGGCTGATCGCAAATGTTCCGGCCCATTTCCTGCCGGGTTCACTGTCTTGGGTGGTGATCCGCAGCAGAAGCGACAGGCCGGTGATACTGAAAGAGAACGGCCTTATCGCTCCTGACGGAACGAGCATTGTGGCATTGCTCGATCGTGAGAACAGGTCGGGGCCAAATCCTCAGACACTGCAAAGGATGTTTGGCTTGACGAGCGCGGAAACGCACCTTGCGCTGCGCTTAGCTCAGGGCGATGCGCCGTTGGAGATCGCCCGCAGTTGGCGCCTCAGCCGCACCACGATCCGCTCCCAGCTTGCCTCGCTATTCGCCAAGACCGAAACGAGACGTCAGGCGGAACTGGTGGCTCTTCTGGGGCGCATTTCGGTGTTGCCATAAGGGCCGCCGCCTAGGGGCATGTTCCATCCCGAGAGAATCGGGATGGAGCCCTAACTTATTATTTAACATGATCTTTCCTGACAACCGGTTTGCGCTTCTCGGGATCATGGTCTGGTTCCCAGGCGCCGGGCGTCAGCATCCACCAGGATTCAGGCGGCCGGAATTTGGAGCTGTTCCAACATAGGTTGCCCAACCACGGCTGGCTTCGATGCGCCGGCGTACAACGTCTGGGCGGGGACCACCGGTTGGACAATGATCCACACAACCAGTCTGCTCTTTCCGCGCGCTGAAGATGGAATCCGTTTGATCGCGATCAGACCGCTCCGCGGTGGAACTAGCCCGGGCGGGTTCGATCCTCGTCACCGGGGCCGCAGGCTTCATTGCTATCACGTGG
>NZ_RZSX01000215.1:0-8118 GCF_004023105.1 Mesorhizobium sp. M5C.F.Ca.IN.020.32.2.1
ACTACGCACCGCGTCCTTGATACACCAAATTCATCCCCTAGTTTACCTCCGTGGGCGCCTTAGTCGCGAGTTTGCCTGGGGGCGGCGGCGGTTGCGCCGTCCTGACTGCATGCCGCGGAAAGACGGTTGGACCGACGCACTTTATGGAGGTGGTCGTGCGTCAATCCCCTGAATCCAGCTGGGCATATTTCGTATTCGTTTGCTCGATCGCAGTAGCTTGCGCAGGAGCTGCAGCCGGCGGCCAGCGCGGCGGAGGCAATAGCGCTGGCGACCATGGTGGCGGAGGCAATAGCGCTGGCAGCCATGGCGGAAGCAATAGCGCTGGCAGCCATCACGGTGAAGGCAGCAAAGGCGGCCCGCACAAAGGACCTGGCGGCAAGCCCAGCGGCTCCAGCAGTAGTCCACCGGTGGATGACGATGGGACCAGCACCGCTGCAACGGCGGCAGTGGCGGCAACTACGACCACCACTGCCGTCAGTGTCGTCCCGTCCGTAGAGGCCGGACGGTCGGTCGGCCTTCCGCCCAGCCTCCAGCCTCCCAGTGACGTCAACAGTCCATCAACGGTCAGTCCGATCAAAGCGCTGCCGGGCCTCCCGGATGAAGTCGTTCGCGCCTGCCATGATGCAATCGAGTCGGCCGCCGCCCCGTTTGGCGCGACCAGTGTGCGCGTCAGCAGCGCAGGTTCCATACATCAGTTGAGCCCGGACACGATCTCGGCTCCCATTGAGGTCAGCATCGACTATGTACGGCAGGGCAAGGTGGAGACGCGGCAGGCGCCGATCAAATGCGAATTGAACGCGACTGGCGGCGTGATCGGGCTGACATAGCGCATCGCGCAGACTCCTCGCCGACGAGAGCAGGATGAATTCGAACGGGTGATTTCATCCTGGCATAGCTCCTTGTTTTGCCCGAAGTGGCCGCGGCGTCGTGAGCGGGTGCGAGGCAATGCCTTCCGAAGGCCTTCGATAGGAGGACCGCGCAGTCGTTTTGGAAATCACTCCAATGTCGCGTGTCTCGGCCTGAGGGAATAGGGAAGCGTGAGAGAACGCACCCGGGTAATCCGCGACGGGTTGCGAACCTTGCTACGTGCAGTCTTCTGGCTGACAGCCTTCACCGGGCCGGTAGCGGCTGCTGCGCGGCCGGAGCGCGGCTTCAGCGGTCGCTCAATCTGCGCGCTGCGACGCTCAGTCCTAAGCCTGTCATTGTCCGCGCGCGCCGCAGCCAAGTCGCGGGCAAGAGAAACATTGGCTTCACGTTGCTTGTCCAGAGCCTCCTTCAGCCTGGTGACCCGTACCAAAAGTGCTCGGGCGGCGGCGCGTTCGAGGCGAACCTTATCGACATCCTCATGGGTCGAGACTGCTGCAGCGCGTTCCCGTGCCAGCGCTTGCGCCGTCTCGGTTGCAGTCTGCTCGGCACGCTCTCTCGCTGAGACTGCTCTGGCTCGTTCCTGCTCAGCCGCGACGCGCTCGAGGCGAGCTTTTTGCAGCTCGTCACGCGTCGACGCTGCTGCAGCACGTTCTCGTGCCAGAGCCTGTGCCGTCTCGGTTGCAGTCTGCTCGGCACGCTCTCTCGCTGACACCGCTCTGGCTCGTTCCTGTTCAGACGCGTGGCGCTCGAGCCGAGCTTTTTTTAGCTCCTCACGAATCGACGCTGCTGCAGCGCGTTCTCGAGCCAGCGCGCCCTCCGTCTCGGCTGCGGTCTGCTCCACTCCTACTCTCGCTGTGACTCCTGCTCAGCCGCGTCCGCGCGCTCCATGAGTGCGGCATTGGACAGTTTCACTTCGGCGAGGTCCCCACGAAGGTTCTCTGACTTCCGGCGTTCGTCGTCGAGCATTCCGCTCGCTTGCGCCAGCGATGCCTTGGCCTTGGCGCGATCTTCGGCGGCCTCGGCCTCAAGCTGTTCAATTTTCGCCCGCGCTCGCGACAGTTCGCGCGCCCGCCATTCGGCTCGCTGACGCTCCAGATGAGCAGCGGGCATCTCCGCAAAGACATAATTGGTGGCCTCGCTCAGCATTGTGCGGGCATCTCCCGCTATGCGCCGCAATGCGTCAAGGGTGCGGGCTGCCGCGAGCTCGTTGCGCAATCGCTCCTCGCGTGCGTTGTCGGAGGCTGCCATGCTTGTCCTCAGCGCATCGATCTGCTTGCGCGACTCGAGGAGTGCTCCCTGCAGAACAGCGCTCCTTGCGCGTTCGCCTTCCGCCACCCGGTGCTCCTGGCCGCCCAATTCCCCTGCGGCGGCTGCCTGACCACCGGCTGCCCCGACTTGCGCCCGGGCAGCCGCGAGATCCGGGCTGAGCAAGTCGACACTCGTGCCTCGGGCCCGCGAAATGGCGGGGGCGCTTTCGACCCAGTTTTGTCTCGTCATCGCATAGCTAAGCGGCACGGCCAGACAGATTGCGGCGACGCCCAAGCGGGGCACAAGACCGATCGGCTTGCGAACGCGAGGAGGGGAGGCCGTTACGATGGTCGGCTCGGGATCCAGGCTGACCCCTCCCCTTCGAGCTGTGACATTCAAGCCGCGATGCGCCGGATTGGCCAACTGAGCAACTTTGCGCAGGGAAGCCTTATGACCCAATTGGTCCCATGCTGACCCACAAATTCGCTCCCCACGTTCCGCGGGGGCGAGTTGTGTCGGCATACGGCTCAGAGCCCTCAATACTGGACTACTTACGGCGGCAAGGTTAGCCGCCACCTGCCTACGAACATAGCCAGCGATTTCTCTGACCGATGTCGCAAGGCGGCCGGATTGCGGTATGTCCGTCGCGGAAACGTTGGTCTGGGCCGCAGACGAGCTCTCGCAAGCTTCGGAGCTCACGTCGAAATACTCGATTCGCACCCCGAACCGAAGGTAATTGGCATCCTGACGCCGAACGTCCAGGTCTGCGGTGTCTGAGGGCACGGCCACCCGAGAAGAAGAAGCAGGCTCGTTTGCAAGATCGGCCGGGCTTTCCCAATCCCAAGATGCCACCTCGGGGGGATCAGATCCGCCTTCGCTCACATCTGATTTGAGGCGATGCCGTTGCACCGCGATAAGGATACGCCGGAGCACAAGATAGAGGCCCACCGAGGCAAGTGTTGCTGTCCCGCCCAGGATGGCGAGATCTGCGTCGTTTGCGTAAATTTCGGCAAGAGGATTTGGCATTGCCGTGCCTGTGCGTTCTTGGGTGTATTCTCAGTTCGTGAAGCGGTGTTTGGTCCTCGCCTTGTGCTGGCTAAAGCCTTCGATCGCTCTGTCACTTGCTTCGAGATCCCTCCAGTGCTCGGAGCGCCGGTCGCGCGCTGATAGACAGGCCGGCGCAGCTGACTTTCATTTGAATCGAAGCTTGAAGATGCCGTGGCCGCCGATTATCGGTCGCCAAGGGCGCACAGGCTCTGAAAGCCGACTTGCAACTCTGCATCTCCACGTCCCGAGAGTTCTCCCACGGTGCGCACCATTCCGCCATTTCCGGCTCTGGACGGTCCGCCTGACTTTTAAGCTAGGTCACAAAGCTAGGTCACAGACCTCCACGGTCAACCGTCACCTCATACTAAACGTCAGAAGCACTTCGGCCACGCACAACGGCCATCGCTGCTCGGATCGCTGTCGAACGACCGCTCCTGGCGCGCACACGCGCCGTCGGAGAGCTGGTGAGTTTAGGATCCTTCCCACCCTGAGCGGGTTTATGGCCCCGGAACCAAGAGTCAGGTTTTCACACCGGGTACCTCAAACGAAAGATCGGAGGACAACACGCCTCCGATCTTTCGAGCAACAGACAATCGCCAGCTCCTATTCGCTTTTCCAGACGCCCCATACGCGGGGGTTTGCCGCCGGCCATACCGAATAGCCCTTCACCTTCGACGACACCGCGTCGACCGATGGCTCGTAATAGAGACCAAGGATCGGCACATCCTTTGCCATGAGGGCATGGAGCTGCTTGAACAGCGCCTTGCGTTGCGCTGGGTCGGTCGTCGCCATCGACCTCGTGTAGAGGTCGAGGGCCTCCTTGCTGTCCCACTGCGCCGTCGGGTCGGTCGCCTTGTCGCCGAGGATGACGCCATACATCAGCGACGGATCGAGACGAGCCGAGTAGCCGAAGGACTGGATCTGGAATTTGCCGGCGAGGTAATTGTCGAGCTGTGCCGCCCAATCCAGCACTTCGAGCTGGGCGTTGAAGCCCGCGGCCGTCAGCATCGCCTGCAGCAGCACCGCGTTCTCATACATCCCCTGGTAGCGGGTGTTGGTCTGGATCTTGATCGGCTGGCCCTTGTAGCCGGCCTCGTCCAGCAGTGCCTTAGCCTTGACCGGGTCGTATTCCGGCCATTTAAGGAATTCGTCGTCGAAGAACGAGCTCGCCTGGGCGACGGCCGAGGGATCTCCGGTGGCGACACCGTTGGTGCGGGCGGCGGCGATCTGGTTGATGTCGGCGGCATGCGCCAGCGCCGTGCGTATCTTGGCATTCGACAGCAGCGGGTCCTTGGTTTGCAGCAGGATCGCCGTCCATGACAGGCCTTGCGTCGACAGCACCGTCATGCCCCGCGACTTGGCTTCCTCGACACGCGATGATTCAAGATCGGGAAGCACGTCGAGCTCGCCGGCAAACAGCGCGGTCTCCGCCGCCGCCGTGTCGGGGATGACGATGAAGCGCACCTCGTCGACATAGGCCTCACGGCTGCCGGCAAAGCCACTTGGCGCCTCCTTCACCGGCTTGTAGTCGGGAAAGCGTTCGAGCGCCAAATACTGGCCCTTGACCCATTCCTTCAGCGTGAACGGGCCGCTGCCGATGGCGGAATCGGCGATCCATTTGCCGTCAGCGCCGACATTCTTCGGGCTGGCGACCCAGCCATTGCACTGGACACTGGCGAGCTGCGCCAAAAAGAGCGCATTCGGCGCGTTGAGCGTGAAGACGACGGTGCGTGGATCGGGCGTCGCCACTTGCTCGACCTTAAGGCCCTGGCTGCCATCGAAGAACGGAATGCAGAACCACTGGTTGGCTGGGTCCATGCGGCGATCCCAGTTCCATCTGACGTCGGATGAGGTCACGGCGTCGCCATTGTGGAAAGCCGCGCCGTCGCGCAGGGTAAAGGCATAGGTCTTGCCGTCGTCCGACACTTTCCAGGATTCGGCCAGTGCCGGTCCTACTGTGAGATCGGCGCGATATGCCACCAGGGTCTCAAAGATATGGTGCAGCACCGTGTCGGTATTCGCGTCTCGGCTGAGACCGTCGGTGGCGCGGATGTCGGCGTTGATGCGAACCTTGAGCGTGCCGCCGGTTTTCGGCTGCTCCTGCGCCGTCGCCGGCAATGCGCACGCCATCACGGCGATTGCCGCCAGCACCTGGATCAATCGTCTTCCCATTCTCAATCCTGTTCCCATTTTTTATCTCCAGTTTGTTGACTGCAGTTTTTCAGGCGGGCGCGGCATTCAATGTCCGCGCAAAGAACTCCTTGACCTTGGCGATGAGCTCGCGGTCGTTGTGAGCGATGCCAGGCACGACATCCAACTGCACCTCAACGCCGTGTCTCTCCAGGCTGCCCTTCAACGATCTGATCCGGTCGTTGCGGGTCGCGCCGGCGAGATCGGCGCCGGGCATCCACCAGTCATCCTCCGGCTTGATGGTGATCTCCCAGGTTTGGAGATCGTCACCACCGATCACCATCTGCACGGCGACCTTGCGCATGGCGTCGAGGTCGACGTTCTTGCCGAACACTCTCTCGAAGTCGCGCACCCCGACCCAGAAATCGTGATCGAAGTCAAGCAGCGTCACGACGCCCGGCGCACCGATCGATGCGGCCAGTAGACGTTCGGGATGGAGGAACAGGAAACGATGGGTGAAATGGCCGCCCCCAGAGAAGCCGTACATCAGCACACGGTCGCCGCGGATGCGATAACGCTCGCGCATCTCCTCGACCATGTCGAGCAGCACGGCATCGTAGTGGAGGTCGCCCTGGCGCAGCATCTTGTAAGAGGAAAGATCGCCCGGAAAACAGATATTCGCCGGGAAGAGCGGGGCGAGCACGATCACGCCGTTCTGTTCGGCGAAGTCGGCAAAGGCGTCCCGGTAGGCTAGCATGCCGCGTTCGGTGCCATGCACGATCACCGCCAGCGGATAGGTCTTGCCGCCGTCTTCGTCATAGTCCTCGGGCACATAGGCACAATAGGGGAAGCGCTGGTCGAAGCGGGAGGCGTACACCGAGGTGTGCCCGAAATCGTAATAGGACAGGCGTTTGCCATGTCCGCTGACGTTGCGCATCGAATTTTCCCTGATCTCAATCTCATTGTTTCATCATTTTGTGCGACTGAAAAGCATTTGTTTATCCCTGATGTCAGGAAAGTACGTATTTTACGTCGCATAACGCCGAAGCTTCCGGAGCAGGCATGAGTGGTGTCCGGCCGTTGCGCGTCAGTTCGGGGTTCCGGAAACTTCACGTGCTGCAAAAGGCGCATCGCGCCTCGTTTACGTCGCGCACGATAGCGGCGCGTGCGCGTGGCCCATCTGGGCTTCGATCGCGGCGATAATCGCATCGGCGCCGTCGGCTCAAGGTCGGCCGAGCGTCATGACAAACGACATCGTGAAGTTGTGCAGGTTGACTCGATTATCTGCTTGCCTAACTAGGTTCTCGGGGCTCAGCGCAAATCACTACAGTCGGTATGATATCTTCCCGCATCCGAACGCTTGTCCTTGTTGTTGTTCTCCTGGCAGGCAGTTCGATCGTGTCCTCCTGCGTCGCCCCTGACGACACGTCGAACCTCTCAAAGGAAGACGCCACAACGGCGGCAGCCCGCAAAGAGATGGTCGGTCTCAGCGAGGCGGACGTTCGAATGTGCGCTGGCTTTCCGACTGCCACCGCCGATGCGGGCGGAAGCCAGATCTGGACGTATCAACGTACCGTTCAACGCGGCAATCTCAACGTCGTGATTCCAACTTTGGCCGTGGGTGCGGTCCCGACGGTTGGAGGATCGCTCAATGTCGATCCTGGCGGCTATTGCAACACGCAAATCCGAATGGTCGGTGGCCGTGTTGCCGAGGTCGCCTACGCCGGCGACAACAACACGCAGAACCACCGCAATGCGCTCTGCGTCAGCACGGTAGACGGCTGCGTGGCATATGCCCGCCAGCGCCATCAAGTCAGGACAGGAGTCATTTCCAGGTAATCGGGCCGGCTGGCGCACCCCAGGCCTGCACCGTTCGTTCCTATTTCAGGCAGGCGTTCGATATTCCGAACAGCTGCCAGAGACCGACCTCCCCGCCGATCAGCCTTGCGAAGGCCGATCGCCCGGAACCATTCTTGTGGTCGGGAGTACAAGTAGTCGGGAGTACAGGGACGGCAGACGATGATCATCACCCGCAGGACGTTCGTGAAGGCTGCCGCCACTTCCGGAGCGGCTCTGGTGCTGCCGGGAACCGCGCCCGGCGCGCCGCCTGCGCCGGTGATGCGGGCCGTGCCCTCCTCGGGAGAGATGCTTCCCGCTGTGGGCCTGGGCACCTGGATCACCTTCAATGTCGGCGACGATCCGGTGCTGCGCGACGAGTGCGCCGAGGTGATGGCGGCCTTCTTCGCGGCGGGCGGCCGCATGATCGATTCCTCGCCCATGTACGGCTCCTCGCAGCCTGTGATCGGCTATGGCCTCGAGAAGCTCGGCCGGCCCGAAGCGCTGTTTTCCGCCGAGAAGGTCTGGACCTCCTCCGCCGCCGACGGACCCGCGCAGATCGAGCAGTCGCGCCGCTTGTGGGGTGTGCCGCGCTTCGATCTCGTGCAGGTCCACAACCTCGTCGCCTGGGAAACGCATCTCGAAACCTTGTTCGCCAAGAAGGCGGACGGGCGGATCCGTTATGTCGGCATCACGACGTCCGAAGGACGACGGCACGACCTGTTCGAACAAATCATGCGCGCGCATCCGCTCGACTTCGTGCAGCTCACTTATAACATCGTCGACCGCGAGGCGGAGGAGCGGCTCCTGCCGCTGGCGGCCGAGCGCGGGATGGCCGTCATCGTCAACCGGCCGTTTCGCCAAGGCGAGCTGACGCGCCAGCTCGGAGGCGAGACGCTGCCGGACTGGGCGGCGGAGATCGGTGCCGGGACCTGGGCGCAGTTCATTTTGAAGTTCATCCTTTCGCATCCCTCCGTAACCGTCGCCATC
>NZ_RZSX01000216.1:0-8092 GCF_004023105.1 Mesorhizobium sp. M5C.F.Ca.IN.020.32.2.1
GCTCAGGGCCGAGAGCTTCGTCGTCACTGATCGGCAGGTGATCTACACCCACCCACGCACCGGCGCCGAAACGCGCCTGCTGACGATCGCCGAACGCAGGCGCAACCGGCCTGTCACGCTGGACGGTGCGCTCGATCATCTCCGCGATCCGCGCGCCAAGCTGCTCATCAACGAGAAGTCGGGCCGCGCCGCGGTCCAGATCCCCACCACCAGCGTCATGCTCGACGATGGCGACATCGAGCGGCGCGTCCGCCTGATCCGGCCTATTGAAGCCCAGAACATGGCGGTCAAGGCCATGGACGACACGCGCTGGGCCGAGGCCGACCGCGCTGCCTTCGCCACGGCCTGGACGACCGAAACCGCCGAGGTGCCGGAGTTCACCGACTCGGTTCTGCACATGGTCACCGGCTTGCTTCTGCCGATCTGGAAGCGCCTGCCGACCGAGTCGACGCGGGTCTATCGGCTTCAGACCGACCAAGGCGAGCGCATCATCGGCCGTCGCGTCTCGCCGGCATGGGCAGCCAACGCCACGGCTACGGGCGTGGCGTCGCTATCGCCGGAGCAGGCGTTCGCGGCGCTGACCGACGGCCGGACGATCCTCGACCTGGCGGAAGGTCTCCAGCTTCGCCGCAGCCGCGTCATGGGCGCGTGGCGCATCGAACTTTCGGGGTTCACCGACACGATGCGCCAGCGCCTGACCGCCTACGGCCTCTTCCACGAGATCATTTCCTGGAAGCTCAGGATGTTCGTGCCGGCCGATACCTGCGGCCTTCCGGTGCTCGAACGCGTACTCGAGCGCTTCCCGATCGAGCGCGTCAGCGAGCGGGAGGCTGCATGATGCCTCGTCACGACGCTTCCGACCTCGCACGTCGTCTCGGAGCACATGCCGAGGCGGTATGCCGGCACTACCTCTCCAACGGACGCCGTTCCGGCAATTACTGGATCGTCGGCGATGTCCGCAACGCGCCGGGCCGCTCGACGTTCGTTCGGCTCAGGGATTCTGCAAGGGGACTACCCGGCAAGTGGACCGACGCGGCGACGGGCGAGCATGGCGACCTGCTCGACGTGATCCGTGAATCCCTCGGACTGGTCGACTTCAAGGATGTCGCCGATGAGGCGCGTGGTTTTCTTGCCATGCCGCCGCCGGAGCAACGATCGCCCTCGGCGAAATCGCCCCGGGTCCCCACCGGATCGTCGGAAGCCTCGCGGCGGCTCTTCGCGATGTCGCGACCGGTTCTCGGGACCATCGTAGAGACGTATCTGCGTGGACGCGGCATTACGACTCTGCACGGAACCGCCGCGCTGCGGTTTCATCCGCGCTGCTACTATCGGCCGGACGATCATGGTCCGACCGAGACCTGGCCGGCGATGATCGCTTCGGTCGCCGATCTCGACGGGCTCCAGACAGGCGCGCACCGCACCTGGCTCCGTCCGGACGGTACCGGCAAAGCTCCAATCGACACGCCACGCCGGGCCATGGGTGAACTGCTCGGCCATGCCGTTCGCTTCGGTGTCCCGGGTACCGTGATGGCAGCCGGCGAAGGCATCGAGACCACGCTCTCGCTCAGATGCGCCCTGCCCGAGATGGCGATGGCGTCAGCGCTCTCAGCCGCACATCTCGCCGCCATCCTGTTCCCCCCGACATTGCGCCGGCTCTACATCATCCGCGACAACGATCCCGCCGGCGACGGTGCGCGAGACGGCCTGGTCGAGCGGGCCATGGAGGCCGGGATCGAGGCGTTTGTGCTTACGCCGAGAATGGAGGACTTCAACGAAGATCTCCAACACCGCGGCCTTCCAGCCCTTCGCGCCTGGATCGCGGACCAGCTCACGCGCACCGACCGATCCCGATACCTGGCGCTCGCGGCGTGAGCGCGGACATGGCGGAGGAGGATCGGCTCGTGGTCGCGTGAATGGGATGACCGGCGGAGATACCGCGACCCGGCCTTCGAGAGGGCGATCGGGCCCACAAGCGGGCCGGCCAGGCAATGGCGGCGGCCGGCTATTTTCCGGCGGCGCGCAATTGCTGGCGAACGCCAGCGACAAGCTGCGACGCCTTTCCATCGCGAGACAAAATAGCCGGCCGCCGCCATCCTCCGCTTCGCTCCGGCCCTTCGCTTCGCTGCGGGTGTCGGGCCGCCCCGCTCATGGGCTTTCGTCGCCATGAAGGCCGCGAGGGTCGCGGTCAGACCGACGGGAGCATCCCCATGAGCGAGCACGACGACACCGAACCGCACCACGCCGCATCGCCGACCGACCACGTGCTGACCGAACTCCAGCTCTACGGCTGGCGCCCTTACGCCGACGAGCCCGATCCGCGACCACTCCCCGACGGCAGTCACGTCGCCGGAGCCGTGGCGGACATCTTCGACGCCCTCATCACCACCCTGGCCGACACGCGCCTCGAACCCGACCTCGACGACCTGCTCTGGTCCGTCACCAATGTCTTCCACCGCGCCGTGCTCAGGATCGAGCGGCAACTGGACGACAACGAACAGGCTCAACGCCGTCTGCAACGCGAACAGGATGGCACCGAGATCAAGGCGGTCGAGCTGGAAAACCTCACCGCCCAGGGCCAGACGATGATCGAACGGCGCGACACCTTCGAGCTGATGCGCGACCAGGCCGCAGAGCGCTACGAGCAACACACCGGCTCGAGCTGGCGTCCGCGCACCGGATCGATAGTCAACCACCGGCACCTGATCTCGGCCATGGTCGACAGCCGCGACTTCCTCGCCGCGCGCCGGAAGGCCGACGTCGAGGTGATGTTGCCCACCGGACCGAAGATCGCCCTGACTGGGGGCCTCGACTTCAATGACCATCACCTGATCTGGGACGTACTGGACAAGGTCCACGCCAAACATCCCGACATGGTGCTGATCCACGGCAAGTCGCCCAAAGGCGCCGAACTGATCGCCGCGAAATGGGCCGACAATCGGAAGGTCCCTCAGGTCGGCTTCGCCCCCGATTGGGAAAAGCACGGCCGCGCCGCACCGTTCAAGCGCAACGACGCCGTGCTGGATCTCCTGCCGATCGGAGTGATCGTGTTCCCGGGCACCGGCATCCAGGACAATTTCGCCGACAAGGCGAAGAAGCTCGGTATCAATGCCTACGACTTCCGCAACCGGGGCGGCGCGTGAGCGCCGCCTGCACCATCGCAAGCTCGGCGAGCGAGATTTGCACCTCGCGCTCGCCGCGTGATACCTACTCTTGCGCCGCGGTGGTGGTGGAGGCGCGACCGTTCGATAGTGTCCACGGAGACCACCACCATGATCATCCTCGCGATTCTCGCATCCCTCGCGGCCATTATCGCCCTTTGCTGGCTGCTCTTCACCCTGGCGGTGTTTGCCTTGCCGCTCTTCGCGGGCGTAACTGCCGGCGTCTGGGCCTACGGCAGTGGCGCTGGAATCCTTGGCGGTGCAATCGTCGGCGCTTTCGCCGCGGCTGCGACGTTCGCCGTGTTCCAGCTCCTGCTCGTCTTCGCGCGCCCCGCGTGGCTGAAACTTCTCGTTCTGCTCGTTTTCGTGGCTCCCGCGGTTGTTGCCGGCTATCACGCCACGCTCGGCGTCGTGAAGCTCACCATCCCGTCGGACACGTGGCAGGTCATCTTCGCCGCTGTCGGCGCGGCGGCGGTCGGCTTCACCGCCTTCATGCGCCTGACGATGATTGCCCCGCCCGGACCAGCCAGCCAGGACGTGGCGGGCGCCTCGTGAGCCAACGATTGGCTAAGCGGACCGAAGGCTGAGCGCACCGCGTACCGACCGCGCGGCCGGCAACAACCGGTCGGAATGAGCCAGGGGGGTCGGTGCGGCCTAGCGGAGCGACGCCAGTGACGCTGGCCCCTGCCCTGCTCGCAGCACCGTAGCATCGAGGACCGATGCAGATGTAGAGAACCGCATCTCTCTTCTGGCAGGGCGGAAGGCGATGCGATCAATTCGTGGCCGTGCGCGGACGACGAGATCGCCTCAGAACCCGCCGGCCGGCTTCAGTGAACGCGATAGCCGAGGTTCTCCTCGGTCTCTCCGGCCGCAAGACCGCTCCAGTACGGCCTCCCTCATGGCTTGATCTGCCCGAAGACCGGCTTCGCCTCGATCGCCTAAGGCGCAACAGCGCCGTCGAAACTATCTTCCCCTCCCGGCCAAGGCCGGGATTCCTCGCGAGACAAGATAGTTCCTCCTTTGCTGTCGGGGCCCCTTCGGGGTGCGCCGTCGATCGCCTTCGGCCTGACGATCGCCATCGAGGCCGCAATGGTGCGGGCTCGAGTCAGAGAAACCAAGGAGAACGACCATGGCCACCATCGGCACCTTCAAGAAGACCGCCAACAACGAGTTCACAGGCGAAATCGTCACCCTCTCGGTCCAGGCCAAGAACGTCCGCGTCACCCCCGACACCCGCGCCAGCGGCGAGAACGCCCCCAGCCACCGGGTCTTCGTCGGCCGAGCCGAAATCGGCGCCGCCTGGAGCAAGCAGTCCAACGAGACTGGCCGCCCCTACCTGGGCTTCAAGCTCGACGACCCGAGCTTCACCGCTCCGATCTACGCCAACCTGGTCGAGGACGAGGACGGCGAAGGCTACAGCCTCATCTGGTCCCGCCCGAACCGCCGCAACGGCGACTGAGGTCCAGCCACATCGCCCCGCCCGGTCGAACCGGGTGGGGCAATCGTCGCGCTCAAGCGAATCGATGTCTCGACGGCACCACCAAACTTGGCCTCACACGAACGATAATGGGTGGCTTTTCAAGATAATCCGACTATTATAGTCGTAGTTCTGGCTCGCGCCTCGCGACTTGTGGCGGTGATCGCGTTCATGATCACTGCTCGTCAATCGCGGGCTGCTCGGGCGTTGCTTGGCTGGAATCAGGAGACGCTTGCCGACAAGGCCCGAGTATCACTGACCGCATTGAAACGCCTCGAATCCGAGAGCGGGCTGCGCGTCTATGAGACGACACGCGACCAAGTGCGGCGCGCCCTCGAGGCCCATGGTATAGTGCTCATGACCACCGACAAGGGAGAAGGCGTGATGGTCATGCGCAACGCGATCGCGGAAGACGGCAAAAAGCGCCCGTGAACATTCGCCGGGAAGTACTCGCGATCGCGCTGACTGGCGTGGTCGCTACAATGCCCTCCCGCATAGTTGTCATCACACTGGCATCGAGGCAGCAGACAACACGCCATGTTCCCAGAACGCCCGATCGAGGGTATGGATCTTCCGCTTGGGGGCGTCGATGACACAGCCGGAATTCCTGGACGAGCCGCCGCAAAACGCGGCGCTCACAGACTATGATCGCTCACACATGAAGCTCTATATTCGCGTGCTAGATGCAGCCGCGGATGGAGCAGATTGGCGTGAGGCGGTTGCTGTCATCTTCGGCATCGATCCTGTCGCCGAGCCACAGCGGGCGCAGCGCGTCCACGACAGTCATCTTGCCCGCGCGCGTTGGATGACGGAGCACGGCTATCGTCAGCTGCTGCTCGAAGGACGCAAATAGTCGGGCGATGCGCCAAGGGCATCGCTTGGTGTTTCCTTGAACCCTTCTCAAACGGTCAAGTTTTGGGAACTTTGGCGACCCACGTTGCGGCACGAGGAACAACGATGACGCCCGACACCTCCCACTGGCGGTCCTCGGAGACTTACGACTACCTGGACGATCTCGACTCTCCCGACCTCGCCTGGGAATGGCTCAGGCGCAATCCGGACTACCAGAAGGACTATGCGCGAGCAGACAGTCCTTCATTGCGAGCCGAACTCCAAAGGAGATGGGGTTTGCAATTTTTTCGTTCCGCCGTCGCTGAGTGCTGGCGAGGGTCCCGTGTTCTGGTCCGCCGAGGCGGACACGAGCGCCGTGCTGCTCACGCAGTCGCCCATCATGCTGCCGACGGCCGGCAATCTCTCTTCGGAACTGCGCGATCCAGCCGCGCGGTCCGACGACCAAGGCGCGCATTCGCTGCTCGCGTTCGGCACCCAATCCATTCGTCTGGTCCAACTCCCTGGAGTGCCGCCTGGAACACCCCTCGCCGCGCTCGTACCGCTTGACGGCGACGGTCACGACAGGATCGCAGCAATCGATCGATTGCTTCGCGCTCTGCAAGGACGCGCCCTTCCCGACGATCGTCGGCTCACACCCCAGCAGAAGCGTCGCCATCGGCGCATGCTTCAGGCGATCGACGGCCGCATGGCTGGCGCCAGCTACCGGGCGATTGCAGATGTCGTATTCGGCCCCGACCGCGTCGCGGCCGAGTCCTGGAAGACCTCTGCGTTGCGGGCGAGTGTCATCGGCCTCGTCAAGGGCGGGCACACCATGATGGCGGGCGGTTATCGTCAGCTTCTGCGTCATCGCCACAAGGATAGCGCGTAACGCCAACGCCGCGGGGTGAGGATTTTTGCCCCGCAAACTTCCTCATCCCCCTTCGCCGGTCAGCTTCGCCACCGTGATCTCCGCCCGCCAGCCGTCACCGGCGGTCTGATCGAACTCGCGGAGGCCCGCTCATGACATCCAATACCGCCGGCATGCCGCCGCGCTTCCTCAGAACACCCGAGGCCGCGCGCTTTCTCGGTCTCTCTGACCGCACGCTCGAAAAGCACCGCACCTACGGCACAGGCCCCGCGTACCGGAAGCTCGGCGGCCGCGTCGTCTACGCGCTCGAGGATCTTCAGGCGTGGGCCAATCGCGGCACCAAGACGTCCACGTCGGACCCCGGCGTCGGAACCGTCCATCCGGCACGCCGGCTCAACCTGCGCTGAGCGGTTTTTCCCATGACGGCATCACCACCCCAGGGGGGCGAACGCGCCCAACTCAATCCATTCGAAGCGCTTTCCGGCGACGTGCCGCCACGCGATCAGCAGGATCTGATGGCGCACCCCTTTTTCTCTCTGTCGAAGTCCCGCCGGGTCGCGCCGATTCACTACAAGGCCAGGGACGTGGAGCTGCAGGTCTATGCCGTCGCCGAACATGGTATGGCGACGATCTGGGACGCGGACATCCTGATCTGGGCCGCCAGCCAGATCCTTGCCGCGCAGGATCGCGGCCTTCCGACATCGCGCTTCTTCCGCTTCACGCCATACCAGCTCCTCAACGGCATCGGCCGCACGACCGGCGCGCGCAGCTACTTCTTGATCAAGGGCGCACTCACCCGTCTACAGTCGACCGTCATCCGCACCACCATCCGCCACAGCGAGCACTGGCGGCGCCAGCAGTTCTCCTGGATCAACGAGTGGGAAGAGCTCGCGGCGCGCAGAGGCCGCGTCGAGGGCATGGAGTTCGTCCTGCCCGAATGGCTCTACCAGGGCATCATCGACCGCCGCCTGGTGCTCGCCATCGACCCTGACTACTTCAGTCTCACCGGCGGCATCGAGCGCTGGCTCTATCGTATCGCGCGCAAGCATGCCGGCCGCCAAGCGGACGGCTGGCGCTTCGAGTTGCGGCACCTCCATGCCAAGAGTGGTTCACTGGCGCGCTACTCCGACTTCGCCATCGACGTCCGCGCCATCGCCAGACGCCAGCCGCTCCCCGGCTATCTCATCTCGATAGGACGCGCTTCGGATGGCGGCGAACTTGTCCACATCCACCCTGTGGAAAAGCTGTGCGCAACGTCGCCCGATATCCGTACATCGGGCGCAGCCGGTATCCGTACATCGGGCGCAAACCTATCTGTACATCAGGCGCACGGATTGCAGCTAAGCCTATGGCAGGACGAGCGGAATCGCTCCCGTAAAGAGTCTAAAGAAGAATCTAAATCTTACTATTTGGACGGGCGATCCGGGGATAACGCCTCCCCTTCCTGCCTTTCTCGTCGGAGGCGCGGCCGATGATCATCGCGCTCCTCAACCAGAAGGGCGGCGCCGGCAAGACGACACTGGCACTGCATCTCGCCGGCGAATGGGCTCGCCGTGGCAGCCGTGTCACCCTGATCGATGCCGACCCTCAGGGCTCGGCTCTTGACTGGTCACAGCAACGCAGTCGCAGCGGCACGCCGCGCCTGTTCGGTGTCGTCGGCCTGGCGCGTGACACGCTGCACCGCGAGGCACCGGAACTCGCACGCGATGCCGATCATGTCGTCATCGACGGCCCGCCGCGCGTCGCCGGGCTTATGCG
>NZ_RZSX01000217.1:0-8088 GCF_004023105.1 Mesorhizobium sp. M5C.F.Ca.IN.020.32.2.1
GATAGACGTCAATCTAAATGGCGTTTTCTACAGCATGAAGTACGAAATCGCCGCCATGTTGGATCGAGGCGGAGGCGCCATCGTGAACATGTCCTCCGTTCTCGGTTCCGTCGGCTTGCCAACTGCGTCCGCTTACACGGCAGCGAAACACGGGGTCGTTGGATTGACCAAGGTTGCGGCGATTGAATATGCGAGAATGGGCATCCGGATCAATGTCGTCGGCCCCGGCTGGATCGAAACGCCTCTTTTATCGGAGCAAATGGAGGTATTAGCCAGCCGGCGCATGGCAGGTCTTCAGCCGATGGGCAGGCGCGGGAAACCGGAAGAGGTAGCGGCCCTTGTGTGCTTCCTCTTGTCCGATCAGGCCAGCTTTATCACTGGGAGCTACCATCTGGTGGACGGAGCTTACACCGCCCATTAGGTGCAGTGGCTGTCCCCACTCGTGCTGGCTACTGTCAGGGTGATGACGCCGCAGATCGCCGGGCTGCCCGCACTGCCTGAGATGGCGCTGTCCCCGCGTCGCAAGGAAGGCCGGGCCAGACCCGGTGGCGGGGCGACTTGCCGACATCCTGCTGCAGGTTGCGGTGGAATCGCTTGCCCGAAAATGTGCAGGCGCTGCCCGCGAGTCCGCCTGCGAAGCGTAGCCTGATGCTGGCGCCCAGAAGACGCAGCGCTCAGCGGCGTTTTTTCGCCTTGCCGGCGAACGGATTTTCCGAGGTGCGCAAGGCGATGCGGATCGGCACGCCTGGCATGTCGAAGGCGTCGCGCAGACTGTTCGAGAGATAGCGGACATAGGATTGCGGCATCGCGTCCGGCCGCGAGCAGGAGACGACGAAGCCCGGCGGGCGCGTCTTGGCCTGGGTGACATATTTGATCTTCAGCCGGCGGCCTGCCACGGCGGGTGGCGGATGATGCGCCAGGATGCCTTCCAGCCAGCGGTTGAGCTTGCCGGTCGAGACGCGGCTGTTCCACACTCTGTGCGTTCTGATGACGGCATCCATCAGCTTGTCGAGGCCGCGCCCGGTCTCGGCCGAGACCGGCACCGCCTGCATGCCGCGCGCCTGCGGCAACAGCCGCTCGGTCTTCTCGCGCAGTTCCGCCAAGAGTTCCTGAGGATGGTCGATCATATCCCATTTGTTGAAGGCGATCACCGGTGCGCGGCCCTCGCGGATGACCAGGTCGGCGATCTGCAGATCCTGCTTCTCGAAGGGAATGGTGGCGTCGAGCACGATGATGACGATCTCGGCAAAGCGGATGGCGCGCAAGCCGTCCTGCACCGACATCACTTCCAGCTTTTCGTGGATCCTGGCCTTGCGGCGCATGCCGGCGGTGTCGAACAGTTTCAGACGGCGGCCATGCCAGTCCCAGTCAACGGAAATGGAATCGCGGGTGATGCCAGCTTCCGGCCCGGTCAAAAGCCGCTCCTCGCCGATCAGCGCGTTGATCAGCGTTGATTTGCCGGCATTCGGGCGGCCGACGACGGCGATGCGCATCGGTTTGGCATCGTCATAGCTCGGCTCGGCATCCGGATCAGTGATGTCCTCGCCGATCAGCACCTCGCTGGCGGCCGGCTCCTCGTCCGCAACCTCTTCTTCTTCGCCGAAGGCGCGCGCCTCGCCCAGTGCGGCGATCACCGCATCGCGCAAATCGGGCAGGCCCTGGCCGTGTTCGGCCGAGACCGGGATCGGCTCGCCAAGGCCGAGTTCCCACGCCTCCAGCATGCCGCCCTGGGCGCCGCGCGCCTCGGCCTTGTTGGCGACGACGACAACCGGCTTGCCGGACTTGCGCACGATCTCGGCGAAGGTCTTATCGTCAGGCATCAGCCCGGACTTGGCGTCGATCGTGAAAAATATCAGGTCGGCTTCGCGGATGGCGATCTCGGTCTGGGCGCGCATGCGGCCCGGCAGCGTCGAAGCAGCAGCATCCTCGAAGCCGGCGGTGTCGATGACGTCGAAATGCAGATCGTAGAGCTTGGCGGCATGGACGCGACGGTCACGGGTGACGCCCGGCGTATCGTCGACAAGCGCCAGCTTCCTTCCCACCAGACGATTGAAAAGGGTCGATTTGCCGACGTTAGGCCGGCCGATGATGGCGACTTTGAACGTCATCCGTCACGACACGCCGCCCGACCCACGGATCAGCTCGGACATCAAAGTCGCCCGCTCGCGCGCGTTGCGCGGGGCGCTGTCATCCGAGGCGATCTGGTCGAACAGTTTCAGTGCGTCCGTCGCCTTGCCTTCCTTCCAGGCGGCAAGGCCGAGCGCTTCGCGCGCCGTGTGGCGCAGCGGGTTGGTATCGGCGGTGAGCGCCTCGACGCGGCTCGAGACATCGGCGAAGGAACCGTGGTCGACGAGCAGCAGTGCTGCCCTGAGGCGCGCCATGTCGCGAAGGCCTGATGGAATGTCCGTGTCGGCGGCGACCTCGTCGAAGTCCTTGACGGCGGCGGCGAAATCGCCCTTATCCGCCTTGACAGTTGCCGCCCGCATGCGGGCGAGCAACGGATAGGCGCCGTAGCCATCCTTCTCCAGCTCAGCGAGGGCTGCCAGCGCTTCGTCGCTCTTGCCCTCATTGGCAAGCTTCAGCGCCTGCGAGAAGGCATCGCCCGAGCGATTGGCGCGGGTCTCGTCCCAATAGCGATAGCCGACAAAGGCGGCGGTGCCAACCACCACCAGTATCGCGAGCGCAAGCAAGGCAGGGCCAAAACGGTCCCATAGCGCATGCGCCTGATCGCGACGCATCTCTTCGTTGACTTCGCGGATAAAACTGTCGTCCGACATGGATCAAAACCATTCCTGCCCCTGAAGGGGGTACATGAGCCCCGCGTTTTAGCGAAATTTTGTCGGCATGGAAGGGGTTCGACCGGAAAATCGGCTAGTCGCCGGACAGGCGATGTAAAGGACGACTAAAAAGGGCGACCGCACCCGCGCCACATTTCGCCGATAGCTGGTGCTCGAACCCTCCTCACAATCCAGATCAGAGATCGATGCCTCGTTTGTCCCGCGTTGTTGCGTTCTCGATCGTGGTTGCTGCGGCGGACGCTGCTGTCGCCGATCCGCCAGCGCCGGAAAAGCCGAAGCAGGCCGTCATCATCTCGTTCGACAGCGCCCGCGATATTTCGCAATGGAAGCGCAGCCGGGCGCTGGCCACTCGCACCGGCGCCCATTTCACCTATTTCGTGTCCTGCGTCTTCCTGCTCTCGCCGGAGACGCGCAAGGAATACACGGCGCCCGGCAAGACATCAGGCAAGTCCAATATCGGCTTTGCCGCCTCGAAACGGGAAGTCGCCGACCGGCTCGAGCAGATAAACCTTGCCGCCTTGGAAGGTCATGACATCGGCAGCCACGCTTGCGGCCATTTCGACGGCAAGGACTGGAGCAAGGCCGACTGGCTGAGCGAGTTCGGTTCGTTCAAGCGCATTCTCGAAGACGCCTATTTGATCAACGGCATTGCGCCAGAACCCGCAGGCTGGCGCAAGATCGCGCGTAAGGCGGTCGGCTTTCGCGCGCCTTATCTGTCGGCGAACAAGGCGCTCTACGAGGCGCTGCCAAAGGCGGACTATCTGTTCGACGCGAGCGGTGTGGCGCGCGGCCCCGCCCGACCGCGTACCGTGAGCGGCATCACGCGCTTTTCGCTGCCGCAAATTCCGGAAGGTCCCGACACAAGGCGGGTGATCGCGATGGATTACAATCTCTATGTCAGGCATTCCGGCGGCTTCGAGCGGCCGAGCAAGGCCGACGAATTCGCCAAACGGACCTATGACGCCTTTCGCGCCGCCTTCGACGCCCAATACCAGGGAAAACGCATTCCGCTGGAACTCGGCTTCCACTTCACGCTGATGAATGACGGCGCCTACTGGAATGCGCTGGAGCGCTTCGCCGGCGAGGTCTGCACAAAGCCCGATGTCGAGTGCATCAGCTATCGCGACTTTATTTCACGGCGACGTGAGGCGTCGGTGGGCGGCTGAACCGGAAGCGCTCGCCGCCCGCTACTCCTCAACTTACCGGCTGATCTTCAGGGCGCAAGCCGGCTCGCTCTCGCTCCAAATAGTCTTGGTCGATTTCCGGTAGCGGCGCGCCTTCAAGCGTCGCCTCGAACGCGCGCAGGCGCTTGTAGATGGATATCAGCTCGACGATGGTCGGCCAGGAATTCACGAGATATTGGAACGAACTGGCGACTTGGGAAAACGCGGTGACAATTTGCTGAAAAATCCCAAAGGTTATCTTACCAATAGCTAAGGTCGGAACAAGAATGAGGGTAGCGAAAACGTTGTCAACTTGGAGATATAGATAGCGAACCATGTCGAAGTAGACATAATGAGCGTACAACGTGAAGTAGTTCTTCCGAACATTTCTGAAAAGCTCAGCCAGCGTTGGTGGCTGAGCTCGTGCCGTATCGTCCTCACCAAGGACAAGCTCCTTGCGCAGAGCGGCTTCAACACGCTGATTACGAAATTCCAGCCCGGGTAGCTTGATGCCGACCACGGCTAGCAAGCTGGTGCCGAACAGCGACCAAGCGATCGCCGCGATGACCAGCGGATAAGGGATTGCTCCAACTATGGGGAGAGTTTGAACGTGAACGGAAAGGGATGCCAGCAAGGGTAGGAACGCGATTAGGGTCATAACCGAATCGATGAAGTTAACACCCAGCCCCTGCATCGTGCCGGAGAACCGCATCGTGTCGTCCTGAACGCGCTGCGACGCCCCTTCGATATGGCGCAGCCTCGGCCAATAAGCGGTAAAGTAATCGTTCATCGCCGTGCGCCAGCGGAAGACATAATGCCTGACGAAGAAAACATTCAGAACGGCAATGCTCATATAAACCAGAGCCAAAGACAGGAACTGCCACACTCCGTAGTAAAGCTCGGCCGGCGTAACGGATCCAGGCGTGGTAAGCGCCTTCTGCACCATGTCGTAAAACATGCCACGCCAATCATTTAGCGCCACGCTTATCTGCACAATGAAATTGGTGACGAAAATGACCAGGCCGGAGCCTAGGATCGACCAGTTTTGCCAAGGATGTGGGGCATACAGCGCCCAGAAAAGATAAAATAAAGCGATACCCGCGAAAAAGTACCCGTAAAACCAGAGGAATGACGGCACCAGGAATCTCAATGGGCTTATGATAGGCGCCTGCGGATCGACCGGCGGCATGCCAAGCATCGTGCCAAGGTGTTCGCCGCCCAAGAACCACAGGATGACGAGCAGAAGGCTCCATGCGACGGCCGAAATGAAGAACAGCTTCGGCTGCGGGAAAAAGGATACGAACACGGTGGGGAATCCTCGGTCGATGCGCAAATCAGCGGCGTTGCTGTTCAGCGGGCATAAGGTCACACATCGATCGGAATGAAAATGGCCGGTGCGCGATGCCCGGCCCCGAGCAAGACCACAATCATGGCGATTTTGGCGCAGCCGACCACGTGATCGCGCCTGAGACGAGCAGGACGGCGGCGGCCATGATCGATGCGAGGAAGAAGTCGCCCGAGGCTTGCGCAAGCAGCCCGGCAACGATCGGACCGATGATCTGACCGAGGCCGAACGAGGCCGTCATCAACGCTAGAACCCGGCGTGGCGCTTGCGGGGCAAGCTGCCTTCCGGTCTGCAGGCCGAGCGCGGTGATGGCGATGAAGGTCCCGCCAAGCAGAAACCCGCCGAGCAGCGGCCCAATGTGTCCGCCGACGGCGACGCTCGCAGTGACGCCGACCACCTCGACGAGGCACCCGAAGGCATAAGCCTGGTAAAGCCCGATCTTTCCCGCAATCTTCTGCCAAAGCCAGACCGAGGGTATCCCGGCAAGGCCGGTGACCATCCAGACCATGGCTTCGAAGACGCGGCTTCCGCCGCCCTGCCGGACGATGGCGACCAGAAATGTCGCCGTCACGATATAGCCGAAGCCGAACAGCCCATAGGCGACAATGATCTTCACCAGCGACCGATCCTTCGGCAGCGCCGGTTCGCGACCATCGGCGCCGTTGGCGGTCGCAGTGCTGCCGAGCAGCAGTGCCACGAGGGCAAAGGCGCCGGCTGAGATCACGGCGGACCAGAACCAGCCCGCCGGCCAACCGGCTTGTGCGGTGACGAGGATCGCCATCAGCGCCGAGGACGCCGCTATGCCGAGACCGACGCCGCCGAAATGCAGCGCCTGCAGGTCGTTTCGGCCGGCTGCGGCCAGATGGCCGAAAACGATGCTGGACATGAACACCAAGACAAAAGCGCTAGCCAGACCGGCAAGAAACCGGATGACGAGAAACGCCGCCATCGTTTCGGCCAGGCCCATCAGCCCGGTGAGGACTGCGGTGGCGGCAAGACCAGCCAGCATCAGCAGGCGCTCACGACCGTGCGCCCAGCCGCCGACGGCCGCAAGTGCACCAATGAGATAGCCGAGATAGTTGGCGGATGCGATCCAGCCGGCATCCGCCGGCGACAGGCCTAGTTCCTCCATCATGCCGGGCAGGATCGGCGTGTAAACGAAGCGGCCGATGCCCATGGCAACGGCCAGGGCAATCATGCCGGCGAAGGCGAGACGCAAAGGGGATGGCAAGGCGGCTTTCATTGCAGTGCACAATAGGTGCACGAGCCTGTCAAACAATCCGCTTGTGTTGGGCCAGGACCGCTCGCAACGGCTGTTGGCAGGTGTCCGCCGCAGAGGCCCGGACCGCTAAATCTGTTTCATTAGCCGCAGGCGACCTGTGATGCCCGTCTCGTAGGCAGTGCGCCGGGCCGTCAGCCTGAACGGCACGTCAGCGAGTTCGCGCTCCGACATGGTGTCGAGCACAGGATGCGACAGCGGATCGGTCGCCCATCGGGTGGTCTCACTTTCATGCGACCGGCTTTGCCGCGCGCCGGCAACGGAAAAGCCCCTGAACAATGATAAAATCTTCATCGGATTTTCCTCGATAGGTCTGGCTATTTCCTTAAAATCTGCCCTTCCGCCGTATGTTTCAATTGAGATTTCAATCGTGTCGGTTTAGAAAAACTGTATGGCCATGCTGAACCGCGTCCACCTCAACGGCCTGCGCGCCGTGGAAACCGTCGCGCGTCTGGGATCGCTTTCGGCTGCAGCGAGCGAACTCAACGTGTCCGCCAGTGCCGTCAGCCAGCAGGTCAAGCGGACGGAAGAGCAACTCGGCCAGGCGCTGTTCGAGCGAACGGCAAGTGGTCTCGTGCTGACCGAATTCGGCGCCGTCTTCGCCGCCCGGCTCGGGGCAGGTTTCCGCGAACTCGCCCAGGCGATAGCGCTCGCCGACGAAGCCTCCGAATGCACGCTGGTGGTTTCGGTCGCACCGGCTTTCGCCTCGAAATGGCTGCTGCCGAGGCTGTCCAGGCATTTCGCCCGCCATCCAAACGTGCTGCTGCGCATCGACGCCTCAGTGCGGATCGCCGATCTCGACCGCTCCGATATCGACATCGCCATCCGCCTTGGCGACGGCAAATGGCCGGGCGGGCGCGCGAAACTGCTGCTCGCGCAGGAGGTCTTCCCGGTCTGCGCCCCGGTGATCGCCAACAAACTGAAAACGATCGAAGACCTTGCCCTGACCTGCGCGATCACCGACGAAAGGTCGATGATCACTTGGGAAAGCTGGTTTGAGGCCGCCGGGGTAAAGCCGGTCACCTTCCTCAAAGGCGCGCGCTTCACCGACCCGATGCTTTGCCTGGAATCGGCGATCGCCGGTCACGGCGTCATGCTCGGCTGGCAATTGCTGGCCGCCGACGCGCTTGCCGACGGCCGCCTTGTCGCGCCCTTCGGCGTCCGCGCCCAGAGCGGGCTGGGCTACTGGCTGGTGACCTCCGCCGCCAAGACCGAAAGCCGCAAGGTCAGGGATTTCAAAGTCTGGATCCGCGAAGAAATAGCGGCGACGATGGCGCAATTCGGGTCGCACATCAGCGCGAACTGAACCTGCCCCGTGCAATCGCGGTGGAAAGCTCAGGGGCGGCGATCTATGTAGAGAACCAGACTCCACATCGCGACAGGCAGGATCATGACCACACATTCGCGCGGCGTTTCCGCAACGATCGACCCGGTGAAGCTCGATAGGCTGGCCGAAGTCGCCATCAAGGTTGGACTGCAATTGCAGCCGGGGCAGGATCTGGT
>NZ_RZSX01000218.1:0-8065 GCF_004023105.1 Mesorhizobium sp. M5C.F.Ca.IN.020.32.2.1
GTCCGGAAACCGGCCCCTTTCAGCGAGCCGTCGAGTGCCGCGGCAAGCAGCGCTCGCGTCGCCTTGATCGGCATCCGCTTGCCGGTGCCGTACGCGCCGCCGGTCCAGCCGGTGTTGACCAGCCAGCAATCGACACCGTGATGGGCGATCAGTTCGCGCAGCAGATTGCCGTATTCCGACGGATGGCGCGGCATGAACGGTGCGCCGAAACAGGTCGAAAACGTCGCTTCGGGTTCGGTGACGCCCTTTTCGGTCCCAGCCACCTTGGCGGTGTAGCCGGAGAGGAAATGGTACATCGCCTGCGCAGGGGTCAGCCGTGCGATCGGCGGCATCACGCCGAATGCGTCGGCGGTCAGCATGATGATGTTTTTCGGGTGACCGGCGCGGCCCGTCTTGCTGGCGTTGGGGATGAAGTGGAGCGGATAGGCGCAGCGCGTGTTTTCAGTGAGACTGCCGTCGTCGAAATCCGGCACGCGGCCCGCATCGAGCACCACATTCTCCAGCACCGTGCCGAAGCGTTGCGTGGTGGCGAAGATCTCCGGCTCGGCTTCGGCGGAAAGCTTTATCGTCTTGGCATAACAGCCGCCTTCGAAATTGAAGATGCCATGCGGACCCCAGCCGTGCTCGTCGTCGCCGATCAGCGTGCGCGACGGATCGGCCGACAGCGTCGTCTTGCCGGTTCCCGAGAGGCCGAAGAAGATGGCCGCGTCTCCGTCGGCGCCTTCATTGGCCGAACAATGCATCGGCATCACGCCCTTGGCCGGCAACAGATAGTTGAGCATGGTGAAGACCGACTTCTTCATTTCGCCGGCATAGGAGGTGCCGCCGATCAGCACGATCATGCGCGAGAGATCGACGGCGATCACCGTTTCGGTGCGGGTGCCGTGGCGAACCGGATCGGCGCGGAACGACGGCAGGTCGATGATCGTCATGTCAGGCACGAAATGCTCGAGCTCGGCGGCTTCCGGACGAATGAGCAGATTGCGGATGAACAACGAGTGCCAGGCAAGCTCCGTGACGACCCTGGTCGTCAGTTTCAAGTCCTCATCGGCGCCGCCGACCAGGTCCTGCACATAAAGATCCTTGTCTGCTGCATGGGCGCGAAAATCGGCGAGCAGCGTTTCGAACTGGGCCGGCGACATCGCCTTGTTGTTGTCCCACCATACATGCGGCCCGGTGGTCTCGTCACGCACGACGAATTTGTCCTTGGGCGAGCGGCCGGTGTGCTGCCCGGTCTCGGCGACCAGCGCGCCATGCGCGGTGAGCCGGGCCTCGCCGCGGCGGACCGCTTCCTCGTAAAGGACGGCTTCGCCGAAATTATAGCGCACCGCGCCCGTGGTCTTTAGGCCGATCCGATCGATCGCCCATGCGGGATTGCGTTTGCCGGCTTCCGACATAAGGGGTTCCTTCTTCGATTTGCAGCATCCTGGCCGGCGAATTTCCGGAGTCCCCACGAAGGAGACTGTAACGGTGAGAACCAGAAAAGCCAAATGATATCAAATAATTAATCGATTTAAATATTTTGAAAGTTGTTTAAATCGTTTATATGTGCAAAAAATCAGGCGGTTGCCCGAAGGATTGGCGGTCTTTAACAGTCCAATCCATGTTGAGGTGAGATTGTGGCCGCCGGCATGCCGCTCGTGACAGCGTACGAAGCCTGTGCCACATTTTGTACCTAATTTGTCCTGCAAAAGCCCCTTCTCGACCAAAGAAGGGACAGCTCATGAGGGAGCCACTTGAAATGGCAACAATCGCGCTTGTCGACGACGACCGCAACATTCTGACGTCGGTGTCGATCGCCCTCGAATCGGAGGGGTATCGCGTCGAAACTTACACGGATGGGGCGTCGGCGCTGGAAGGCCTGGCGGCGCGCCCGCCGAATCTCGCCATCCTTGACATCAAGATGCCGCGCATGGACGGCATGGAGCTTCTGCGCCGGATGCGCCAGAAATCCGACCTGCCGGTGATCTTCCTGACGTCCAAGGACGACGAGATCGATGAGCTTTTCGGCCTCAAGATGGGCGCCGACGACTTCATCCGCAAACCCTTCTCGCAGCGTCTTCTGGTCGAGCGGGTTCGCGCCGTGCTGCGCCGTGCCGGCGCCCGCGAGGCATCGGCCAAGACGCCCAGCCAGCAGGCCCGTTCGCTCGAGCGCGGCCAGCTTGTCATGGACCAGGAGCGTCACACCTGCACCTGGAAGGGCGAGCCGGTGACGCTTACCGTCACCGAGTTCCTGATCCTGCATTCTCTGGCCCAGCGCCCCGGTGTGGTAAAAAGCCGTGATGCGCTGATGGATTCGGCCTATGATGAGCAGGTCTATGTCGATGACCGCACCATCGACAGTCACATCAAGCGGCTTCGCAAGAAGTTCAAGGCCGTCGATGATGACTTCGAGATGATCGAAACCCTTTACGGAGTCGGATATCGGTTCCGCGAAGCATGAATTGATGCATGTCGCCCAAAAGTGGTCCCGGTTTTGCGACAACGACATGCTCAAAACTAAAGACTGAGCGGGGGCTGCTATTCGATGGCAGTGGACGTAGAGCGAGTGAGACGGACGGGCGCCCGGCGCCCGTCGCGGATTCTGCCGGCATTCCTGTCGAGAATCACGGTGCCGATGCGCCGCTTCCTCGGCCACCATATCTTTTCCAGCCTGACGCGGCGCATTCTCTTCCTCAACCTCGCCGGCCTGGCCGTCCTGGTCACCGGCATTCTCTACCTCAACACGTTTCGCGACGGGCTGATCGATGCCCGCGTCGAAAGCCTGATGACCCAGGGCGAGATCATCGCCGGGGCGATCGCGGCATCGGCGACGGTCGAGACCGATTCGATCAGCATCGATCCGGAAAAGCTGCTTGAACTGCAGGCCGGCGAAAGCCTGGGCCCCGGCTCCGATCAGCTCGACAATCTCGATTTTCCGATCAATCCGGAGCGCGTCGCGCCGGTGCTTAGGCGCTTGATTTCGCCGACACGGACGCGCGCCCGCATCTATGATCGCGAGGCCAATCTGTTGCTCGATTCCCGTCATCTCTATTCGCGTGGCCAGATCCTTCGCTACGACCTGCCGCCGGTCGACGCGGAAGAGCCCGACCTTCTGGAACGCATCCAGAAGTTCGTCTTCGACTTCTTCCGCAACACCGCGCTGCCGATCTACCATGAACAGCCGGGCGGCAATGGCGCAGCATTTCCGGAGGTGGTCAAGGCGCTTACCGGCAGCCCGTCGACCATCGTGCGGATCTCCGAACAGGGCGAGCAGATTGTTTCGGTCGCCGTGCCGATCCAGCGCTTCCGCGCCGTCCTCGGCGTGCTGATGCTGTCGACGGAAGGCGGCGACATCGACAAGATCGTCGCGGCCGAGCGCAAGGCGATCCTGCGCGTCTTCGGCATCGCCGCCCTTGTCACCGCGATCCTGTCGATGCTGCTCGCCTCGACCATCGCCAACCCGCTGCGCCGGCTGTCGGCGGCGGCGGTCAGGGTGCGGCGCGGCGTCAAGAATCGCGAGGAAATCCCGGATTTCTCCGACCGGCAGGACGAGATCGGCAATCTGTCGATCGCCGTGCGCGACATGACCAATGCGCTCTACGCCCGCATCGAGGCGATCGAAAGTTTCGCGGCTGACGTCTCGCACGAATTGAAGAACCCGCTGACCTCGCTGCGCAGCGCGGTGGAGACCCTGCCGCTGGCCAAGAACGACACGTCGCGCGGCCGGCTGATGGAGATCATCCAGCACGATGTCAGGCGGCTGGACCGTCTCATCACCGACATTTCCGACGCCTCCCGTCTTGACGCCGAGCTCGCGCGGGAAGACGCAGGAACCGTGGATCTCAAGAAATTCATCACGGATCTTGTCGACGTTTCGCGCACTGCGACGCGCAACAAGAAGACGGTCGACATCGAATTCAAGGTCGCCAAACTGCCGCAGGGCGTCAAAGGCTATTTCGTCGCCGGCCATGATCTGAGGATCGGCCAGGTCATCACCAATCTGATCGAGAATGCCCGCTCCTTCGTTCCTGAAGAGCGCGGCCACATCGCCATATCTCTGGCGCGCGCCGGCAAGGTCAACATCATCACCGTCGACGACAATGGTCCCGGTATCAGGGCCGACAACATCGACCGCATCTTCGAACGCTTCTACACCGACCGGCCGGCCGGCGAGGCGTTCGGCCAGAACTCAGGCCTCGGCCTGTCGATCAGCAGGCAGATCGTCGAAGCCCATGGCGGCACGCTGACCGCCGAGAACATCCCGGGCACCAAACCCGGCGAGATCAAGGGCGCGCGCTTCGTCGTGACACTGCCGGCCGAAGGCTGACGCATGATCCCAAAAAGTGGGCAGCGGTTTTCGGACAAGATAATGCGTAAACCAAAAAGCATGACTCCGAAAAGTGGGTCCGCGGCAGCGAAAAGTGGGAACCGGGTTTCGGACAAGATCATGCCTGATCCAACTGTGCTGGCCGAGAACATTCACGGCACGGCGATCCTGATCGGCGAGTGTGGTGTCCTTATCACGGGACCGTCCGGCTCGGGCAAGACGACGCTGGCGCTCGCCCTCATCGATCATTGTCGCCAGCATGGATTGTTTTCGCGGCTGATCGGCGACGACAGGCTCCTCGCTGCCGATCACGCGGGGCGGCTGGTCTGCCGGGTGCCCACTCCCATCGCCGGCCTCGCCGAGGTGCCCGGATTCGGTCCGCGTCCATTGTCGTTCGAGCCCGGCGGCGTAATCGACCTTCATGTCCGGCTGGTGCCGGCAAGCGAGATGGTCCGCTTCCAGGAAGATGTCGGCGAGCCGATCGCGGGCGTTGTGGTGCCACGAATCGATTTTGCCGAACGCAACGTCTCCACCGCCCTGCTGGCCATGATGGCGCGGCTGCCAATTGCGCCTTTCGTATGATCCGGTTCCCGGTTTTTTGCTGCAATGCGTCAAAATGGCCTGGGCCGGTGCAATTTTGGGCTTGTCAACGCGTCTCGCGTCGACAAGATAGCGCTCCCGCCGCCTGGAACGGCCGGCGAGCATGAAACGCCTATGAAGCGGCGATGACGGGAGCCACCAAAGAATGATCGGACTCGTGCTTGTAACGCACGGTCAACTGGCCGCCGAATTCCGCCATGCCGTGGAACATGTCGTCGGGCCACAAGACAGTTTCGAGACCGTGGCGATCGGCGCCGATGACGATATGGAGCAGCGCCGCAGCGACATCGTCGACGCCGTTGCCCGTGTCGACACGGGAGCCGGCGTCATCGTTTTGACGGACATGTTCGGCGGAACGCCCTCCAATCTTGCCATTTCAGTGATGGAATCCGGTCGTACCGAAGTCATTGCCGGCATGAACCTGCCGATGCTGATCAAGCTGTCCAGCATTCGCAAGGGCGACAATATGAGCGCAGCGCTGGACGAGGCGCAGGCGGCCGGCCGCAAATACATCAATGTCGCCAGCCAGCTTCTGAGCAGCAAATGAACGCGCTGTTGGCCAAGAAGGGTGACATCGTCCGGGAATTTCCAATCGTCAACCAGCGTGGCCTGCATGCCCGCGCCTCGGCGAAGTTCGTTCAGGTCGCAAGCGGCTTCGACGCCTCCGTCCAGGTCGAGAAGGACGGCGTCACGGTTGGCGGCACCTCGATCATGGGCCTCATGATGCTGGCGGCGAGCCCCGGCTATTCGATCCGCGTCACCGCCAGCGGCCCGGAGGCCGAGCAGGTGATCGACGCGCTGGAGCAACTGGTCGCCTCCCGCTTCGGCGAGGAGTCCTGACGCCCAGAGCGCCGCGCCTCATTGGACGCGCAAAGGACGCTATGGCACTCTGAATTTGCGCATAGGCTTCCGGAAACCGATTCCGATTTCGGACCGAGGCGCCTCCGAAGACATGCACGGATAAAGATTTCTTTATATCCCATTGTCGTCAGACCGACGATCTGCTAGTCAGGCCGGCAACTCGCGCCCTTCGACACGCCTTCCGGCGTGGGCGCATCCCGAAGACAATTCTTGATCGGAGCACTGCCATGACGGGTAGCAATGACTATGTGGTCGCCGACATCTCACTTGCCGGCTGGGGCCGCAAGGAGATCGAGATCGCCGAAACCGAAATGCCGGGCCTGATGGCGTGCCGCGAAGAATTCGGCAAGGCGCAGCCGCTCAAGGGCGCGCGCATCACCGGCTCCCTGCACATGACCATCCAGACGGCCGTGCTGATCGAAACGCTGAAGGCGCTCGGCGCCGATATCCGCTGGGCCTCCTGCAACATCTTCTCGACCCAGGACCATGCGGCCGCGGCCATCGCCGAGGCCGGCATTCCGGTCTTCGCCGTCAAGGGCGAGACGCTCGAGGACTACTGGGTCTACACCGACAAGATCTTCCAGTGGGCCGATGGCGGCACCTCCAACATGATCCTCGACGATGGCGGCGATGCCACCATGTACATCCTGATCGGCGCGCGCGCCGAAGCCGGCGAGGATGTGCTCTCCAATCCGGGCAGCGAGGAGGAAGAAATCCTGATTGCCCAGATCAAGAAGCGTATGGCGGCATCGCCCGGTTTCTTCACCAAGCAGAAGGAAGCGATCCGCGGCGTCACCGAAGAGACGACGACCGGCGTCAACCGGCTCTATCAGTTGCAGAAGAAGGGCCTGCTGCCGTTCCCGGCGATCAACGTCAACGATAGCGTGACCAAGTCGAAATTCGACAACAAATATGGCTGCAAGGAATCGCTGGTCGACGGCATACGCCGCGGCACCGACACGATGATGGCCGGCAAGGTTGCGGTCGTCTGCGGCTATGGCGATGTCGGCAAGGGTTCTTCGGCTTCGCTCAAGGGCGCCGGCGCCCGCGTCAAGGTCACAGAGGTCGATCCGATCTGCGCGTTGCAGGCGGCGATGGACGGTTTCGAAGTCGTCACGCTCGAGGATGCCGCCCCGACCGCCGACATCATCATCACCACCACCGGCAACAAGGATGTCGTCACCCTCGACCACATGCGGGCGATGAAGGACATGGTGATCGTCGGCAATATCGGTCACTTCGACAACGAGATCCAGGTGGCGTCGCTGCGCAATCTGAAGTGGACCAACATCAAGCCGCAGGTCGACATGATCACCTTCCCGGACGGCAAGCGGATGATCCTTTTGTCGGAAGGCCGACTGCTCAATCTCGGCAACGCCACCGGCCACCCGAGCTTCGTCATGTCGGCGTCCTTCACCAACCAGGTGCTGGCCCAGATCGAGCTGTACACCAAGCCCGGCCAGTATCAGAACCAAGTCTATGTCCTGCCGAAGCATCTCGATGAAAAGGTCGCGCGCCTTCATCTCGACAAGCTCGGCGCCCGGCTCACCGAGCTGTCCGGCGAACAGGCCGCCTATATCGGCGTGACCCCGCAGGGACCGTTCAAGCCGGAACACTACCGCTATTAACCACAGCGGAAATTACCACTAGATATTGAGGCCGGGCGATTGACTTTTCGCCCGGCTTTATTTTTGCGCTGATTGATTCTTCACGCCGATTCGCGCAAGCGCTATGGTGCTGATTCGCGGGGCCGGGAGACGAGGGCCGACCCCCGCATCAGGGCGGTCTTGCATTCAGGCGGCGAAGAGGACCAGGACATGCCGGGGGATTACCCGCATTGCGCGGGACAGGCCGTTTCCGGCGGCCACAACGATTCGGTGACCACGGGTTCCGCTGCCAGAGGCGGGAGCCTTCTATGGCGCGCTGGCAGCCGCGTCGGAAAATTGCTTGCTTCTTCCGCGCTCGCCGGTCCGCTGCTTGGCCTTTCGGCACATGCTGGACCCGCTGCTGCGTCCAAAGCCGGGCTGTCGGTCAGCACCGTCGAGGTCATGCAACTCGCGATGTTTGTCGGCGTCATGGGCGCGGCACTTGTCTCAGCCATTTTCCTGATCCGCGAACGGGCGCGTACCTCGGCGCAGAATGTCGAACTCAGAGCCCGCTTGGCCGACGTCAACGCTGCGCTGCAACGCTCCGAGGCGCTGCTCAATCTGCGCGGCCAGCGTGTCGTCGTATGGGCCTCGGAAAACAAGAAGCCCGAGCTCGTCGGGACATTGCCGGTTGAAAGCGGCGCTCCGG
>NZ_RZSX01000219.1:0-8032 GCF_004023105.1 Mesorhizobium sp. M5C.F.Ca.IN.020.32.2.1
CTCGAAGACCAAAAAGGCGACGTTCAGGAGCTGGTTCCTGAAGTCAACGGACGGCAGCGAGGCGGAATTTGCCCGCCTGGTCTCGCCGATCGGCGGCGAAACGGTCAAGGACAAGCGCCCGCAGGTGATCGCGGCACTGGCCGCCGCCGAGATCATGACGGCGCTGGCCGCGCATGCCACGGCGTCGGCCGCTCCGCACCCCGCCTCTCGTGGCAAGGCAATGGCCGGCTGACAGCCAAGCTCCTACAGCCTGCTGCTCACATCGGCCGTTTCATACCCAGATGGTCGCGCAGCGTGCTGCCTTCATAGTCGGTGCGGAACAGGCCGCGCCGCTGCAGCTCCGGCACGACAAGCACGGCAAAGGCATCAAGCTCGCCAGGAAAATAGGACGGCATAACGTTGAAGCCGTCTGCCGCGCCACCCTCGAAGCGTGCCTCGAGCTCGTCGGCGATCTGGGCCGGCGTTCCGACGACGCGCCAGTGGCCGCGAGCGCCGGCGAAATGGCGGGCAAGCTGGCGAATCGAAAGGTTGCCGCGGCGCGACTGCTCGATGACCAGCGCCTGCCGGCTCTGCATGCCTTCGCTGGGCGGCAGCTCCGGCAACGGCCCATCGATGGGATAGCGCCACAGATCGGAGATACTGAGATAGCTGGACAGCAGCGCGACGCCGACATCGTCGGGGATCAGCTCCTGCAGCTCCTCATATTTTGCCGTGGCTTCCGCTTCGGTTGCCGCCACGATCGGTGCGACGCCCGGCATGATCTTGATGTCGTCCGGCTCGCGCCCATAGGTCGCCAGACGCCCCTTGAGATCATCATAGAAGGCCTTCGCCTCCTCGAATGTCTGCGCTGCCGTGAACACGACATCAGCGGTCCGGGCGGCAAGATCCCTGCCCTCGTCCGATGCTCCGGCCTGAACCATGACCGGTGCGCCCTGGGGCGAGCGCGGCAGATCGAGTGGGTCCCGCACTGAAAAGCTTCTGCCGTCGTGACCAGGTCCGGAAACCCCGTCCAGCTTGCCTTGCCAGAGTGCGGTAACCACGGCAGCGAATTCTCGCGCGCGCTCATAACGGTCGGCGTGCGGGCGCAGGCCGGTCGCGCCGAAATTAGCAGCTTCGATGTGGCTGGCGGAGGTGACAAGGTTCCAGCCGGCACGGCCGCCACTCAGATGATCGAGCGACAAGAAGGTCCGCGCCAACCCGTAAGGCTCGGTATAGCTCGTCGATGCCGTGGATACGAGGCCGATGCGGCTGGTCTGGGCCGCGAGAGCCGAAAGCAGGCTGATCGGTTCGAAGCCGATCGAGCGCGACGTCTGGCTGGCGATGTTGATATCGGCCTCGCGCACGCCGGCGGCGTCCTCGCAGAAGATCATGTCGAATTTCGCCGCCTCCGCCGTTCGCGCCAGCTGGATGTAGTGCTCGATGTCGACGCCTGCCGTCACATGCGCTTTTGGGTGGCGCCAGGCGGCAATGTGGTGGCCTGTTGCCCACAGGAACGCCCCGAGCTTCATCTGACGTCGATGGGCGGTCATCGTTCATCTCCCCCAGCAAGTCCGAGATGGGAGCGCAGCGTCGCGCCGGGATAATCCGACCGGAGAAGGCCGCGACGGCGAAGCTCCGGCAGCACGAGGTCGACGAAATCGTCGAGCACAGATAGCGCCGGTGGCATGAGTATGTTGAAACCATCGCAGCTTTTCGATCGGAAGGGCTCTTCGAGCCTATCCGCGATCAGGTCCGGCCTGGCGGCCATGTCAGCACCCGGCGCGACGGTCATCAGCACCTTTGTCGCGCCAGGACTGCGCCCGAACGCAAGCGCGTGGCGCTTCAGATCGTCGGGCTTCGCGCCCGCGATCGATGGCTCGTCCAGCAGGATGACATCGGCGAAGCGGGCGGCGATCTCCATGTCGGGCTCCGACAGGCCTGACATGACGAGCACCGGCATATCCTGCGGCGAGCGTGCAACGTTCAGTGGCCCGCGCACAGAGAAAAACTCGCCCTTGTGGTCGAGCAGGTGCATCTTTTCGGGATCGAAGAAGCGGCCGCCGCGCTGGTCGAACAGCAGGGCATCCGCATCCCAACCTCTCCACAAGCCCCGCACGATCCCGATGAATTCTTCCGCGCGTCGGCGGAAATCGTCGCGGGAAAACCCTTCCGGACGGCTGAAATTGGTCGCCTCGCGCGGATCGGGGACCATGCTTGCGTGCCACCCGGCACGGCCATGGCTGATGACGTCGAGGGATGCGAAACGGCGCGCGAGGTTGTAGGGCTGGTGGGCGACCGTCGACGCCGCGGCGACGAGGCCGATCCTGCTGGTAATCGTCGCAAGCGCTGCCAGCAGGGTCGTCGCTTCGAAGGGCACTTGCCGGTTCGCTGCGTCGCCGCCTGCAGCCGGCGCGGAATCAGCAAGCAGCACCATATCCAGCCCGGCCGTCTCGGCCTTTTGCACAAACCGGGCCAAAAGAGTGAAATCCGGACCGGCGTCGGATGGAGGGGAAAGAGCGCTTTCCGGAAACAGTGAAACGGCGAGATGCATTTTGGCACCGCTGGCCATCGGTCTTACCTGGTGAGTGAATTCCGCAGGGACTATCTTCGCCGGCTTGACGGGACGCAACCGGCCAGCCGGCGATCATTTGCCTGCCAGAATATCCTTGATCAGCCGTTGGCAGCGGTCGGCCATGAAATCGAGCAGCAGCCGCACCTTCGGGTCCTGCAGCTTCTTGTGCGGGTAGACGGCGGCGAACTGCACCGGTGTCGGCGGCGTGTCGGGCAGGATCACCTTCAGCCGCCGGTCGCGGATGAACGGCTCAACCTCGAAGCGCGGCTTGTTGATGATGCCGCGGCCGGACAGCGCCCAGCCGGTCAGCACGTCGCCATCGTCGGTGTCATAAGGCCCATGCACTTCGAATTTCCGCGGGCCGTCAACCGTCTGCAGCGTCCAGACGTATTCGCGCGCGCCGGAATAGCGAAGCATCAGGCAGTCGTGCTTCTTGCCGATCAATTCCTGCGGTTCGGTCGGCTCACCGCGCGCCTCAAGATATTTCGGCGCCGCCACCAGCACACGCTCGCACTCCATGATGCCGCGCATCCTGAGGCTGGAGTCCTCGATGATACCGAGCCGGAAGGCAACGTCGATGCCTTCCTTCATAATGTCGACATTGTGGTCTGAAAGCCTCAGCCGCACCTCGATATCAGGGTATTTGTCGTGGAAATCTGGGATGCCCGAGGCCACCAGCCGCCGGCCGAGGCCGAGCGGCGCTGTCACCTTGATGGTGCCGCGCGGCTGGCCGGACAACGCGCTGACCGCGGCCTCCGCCTCGGTGACCGCCTCAAGCACCTGCTTGGCGCCGGAGTAGAACACCGTGCCGTGCTCGGTCGGCATTAATTGCCGCGTCGTGCGGTTGAACAGCCTGACACCAAGGTGCTTTTCGAGCTCCTTGATGCGGTTGGAGGCGACCGCCGGCGAAATGCGCATGTCGCGGCCCGCCGCCGATAGATTGCCAAGCTCGACGACGCGGACGAAAACGGCGATGTTGTCGAGGTAGGCCATGCGGCTTTATGGCTCTCATACGGCTGCGTAGGGATAACCCTAATATTTTCCATTTTTTTTTGAAAGTCATCGTGCAGCTCGGCCCTTTCCGTTTGCGCTCCAGTCCGTAAAGTCAGCCGATCGGCAGGGACGACTTTCAATGTTGGATTTCGCGATTTTCTGGGACTGGCTGAGTTTCGCCGTGCGCTGGCTGCATGTCGTCACCAGCATAGCCTGGATCGGTTCGTCCTTCTATTTCGTTGCGCTTGATCTCGGCTTGCGCCAGCGACCGGGCATGCCTGTCGGCGCCTTCGGCGAGGAATGGCAGGTGCATGGCGGCGGCTTCTATCACATCCAGAAATATCTGGTGGCGCCGGCCGAAATGCCCGAGCACCTGACCTGGTTCAAATGGGAATCCTACGCCACCTGGCTGTCTGGCTTTGCCATGCTGTGCGTCGTCTACTATGCCGGGGCGGACCTCTTCCTGATCGATCCCAATGTGCTTGCCATGTCGGTGCCTACAGGCATCTTGCTGTCACTGGCGACGATCGGCGTCGGCTGGGTGGTCTATGATCTCTTGTGCCGTTCGCCGCTCGGCAGGAGCGACACCGGCCTGATGCTGGTGCTCTATGGCGTGCTGGTGTTCATCGCCTGGGGTCTTACCCACCTGTTCACCGGCCGCGCCGCCTTCCTGCATCTTGGCGCTATCACCGCAACGATCATGTCGGCCAATGTCTTCATGGTCATCATCCCGAACCAGAAGATCGTCGTCGCCGACCTGATCGCCGGCCGCAAGCCCGACCCGAAATACGGCAAGATTGCCAAGCAGCGCTCGCTGCACAACAATTACCTGACGCTGCCCGTTTTGTTCCTGATGCTGTCGAACCACTACCCGCTGGCGTTCGGCACCGAGTTCAACTGGGTGATCGCCTCGCTGGTTTTCACCATCGGCGTGCTGATCCGGCACTATTTCAACACCATGCATGCGCGCAAGGGTAACCCGACCTGGACCTGGCTGGCTGCCGCCGTCCTGTACGTCATCATTATCTGGCTATCAACGGTGCCGAAAGTGCTGACCGGCGAAGTCAAGGCGTCCTCGGCGGCACAGCTCTATGTCGCCTCGGCGCACTTTCCCGCAGTGCGCGACACCGTGCTTGGCCGCTGCTCGATGTGTCATGCGCGGGAGCCATCCTACGAGGGCATCTATCACGCGCCGAAAGGTGTGATGCTCGACACCGACGCCGGTATCGCCGAGCAGGCCCGCGAGATTTACCTGCAGGCCGGCCGTAGCCACGCGATGCCGCCCGCCAACGTCACCCATATCACCGACAAGGAACGGGCGTTGCTGGTGGCATGGTTCGAGCAGACAGGGAAATAAGCATGACCAGCACGCTCCTGCGCGGCCGCACGCTGTCCTTCCTGCGCTGGCCTGAGACCGTGGACGATCATTCCGCCTGGCGCTACGAGGACGACGGCGGCCTGCTGCTCCGCGACGGCAGGATCGTTGCCGCGGGCGCCTACGCCGACGTCGAGAAAAAAGCTGATGAAGGCGCAAAAAAGATCGACCACCGCCCGCACCTGCTGCTGCCTGGTTTCATCGACGCGCATGCGCATTTTCCGCAGATGCAGGTCATCGCTTCCTATGGCGCGGAACTGCTCGACTGGCTGAACACTTACACCTTTCCCGAGGAAACCAAATTCCAGAACGCACAGCATGGCCGCCGCATCGCCAGGCTGTTCCTCGACGAGATGTTGCGTCATGGCACGACGACCGTCGCCGCCTATTGCTCGGTCCACAGGGAATCGGCCGAAGCGTTCTTCGCCGAGTCGCATGACCGCAACATGCTGAACATCGCCGGCAAAGTGATGATGGATCGCAACGCGCCGGAGGGCGTGCTCGACACGCCGCAATCGGCCTATGACCACAGCAAGGCGCTGATCGCCGAATGGCACGGCAAGGGGCGCCAGCACTATGCCATCACACCGCGCTTCGCCATCACCTCATCACCCGAGCAGTTGGAGATGGCAGGTGCCCTCTGCCGCGAATATCCCGATCTGCACATGCAGACGCATCTGTCGGAAAACCACGCCGAGATCGCCTTTACGCTGCAACTCTATCCGCAGGCACACGACTATACCGATGTCTACGAGCATTATGGGCTGCTCGGGCGCAAAAGCCTATTCGGCCACTGCATCCATCTGTCGGAACGCGAGGCGGATGCGCTTTCGGAGACGGGCTCGGTGGCCGTGTTCTGCCCGACCTCGAACCTGTTCCTCGGCTCGGGCTTGTTCGACTATCAGCGCTACCGCACGCGTGACAAAGCCCTCCGCATCGCCGCCGCCACCGATGTCGGCGGCGGCACCAATTACTCGATGCTGCGCACCATGGACGAGGGTTATAAGGTGATCGCGCTGAACGGCGAGAAGCTCAACCCGTTCCAGTCGTTCTGGCAGCTCACCCGCGGCAATGCCGAGGCGCTGTCGGTCGTGGAAAAAGTCGGCACGCTCGACCAAGGCAGCGATGCCGACATCATCGTCCTCGATGCCCGCGCCACGCCGGCCATGCGGCTGCGGATGGAGACGGCGGACACGCTGGCGGAGGAACTGTTTCTGCTGCAGACACAGGGCGACGACCGCGCCGTGCGCGAGGTCTATGTCGCCGGACGTGCGATGAAAAGCGATCTGGGACTTAACGTCGGGCTATGAAGTAATCGGTGGGTTCAAGCATGACAGTACGCCAGTCCAAGCTGATCGGAATGGTCGGAGGAATGAGCTGGGAGTCGAGCGCCCTCTACTACCGGCTGCTGAACGCGGCCGCACATCGCCGGCTTGGCGGCCATCACAATGCGCGCTCCGTACTGTTCACGCTCGATTTCGACGAACTTAACACCATGGCTTCCATGGGTCGATGGGATAGCGTCGGTGAAAGAGTTGCCGAGGCCGCGCGGTGCCTGGAAAGGGCCGGGGCAGACTTCGTGATCATCACCGCGGTCACCCCGCACTCGGTTGCAGATCAGGTTGAGGCGGCGATTGGTATCCCGTTGCTCCATCTGGCCGATCCGACTGCAGTTGCGATCCGCAACCGGGGTTTCTCGCGCGTCGGACTTTTGGGAACCCGATACACGATGGAGATGGATTTCTTCAGACAACGGCTCAGGGACCGTCATGGCCTCGACGTGATCACGCCGCTACAGGAGCAGCGCACCGCTCTGCACCGGATCATCGTTGACGAGCTGACCCTGGGCGCCGTCAAGAACGCCTCCAAGGCGGCGCTCCTGCAAATGGCGCGTGATCTTCAGGCCCGTGGCGCGGAAGCGATCATCGTCGGCTGCACCGAACTGCCGCTTCTGCTCGACACGGACGACTATCCTGTGCCAGCCTTCGACGTAACGGTTCTTCATGCCGAGGCCGCGGTCGATCTGGCGCTGGAGACGGATCCGCGTGAAGCATCCGAGGCTTGACCCGGCGGCAACCATCGGTCAAAGCGTGGAGTTGACAGGGGAACGACATGGCCGTTGCGGACGATATCGCTCTGATCCAGAAACAGGAAGCCGAGCTTGTCTTCCCGGCCTTTGATGAGGCTGTCGCCTTCAAGATCGGCTCGGCGATCCGCGACCGGGCACTAGCCGAGAATCTGCCGATCATCGTCGATATCAGAACCTTCGACCGGCCGCTGTTCTACGCGGCAATGCCGGGCTCGAACGCCTCCAATCCGGATTGGGCGCGGCGCAAGATCAACGTAGTGCGGCGTTTCCTGAAAAGCACCTACCGCATGGTGCTGGAGCAGCAGCGTCCCGACCGCAGCTTCAAGCCGGGCGAGGGGCTCGACATATCAGACTACGTGCTGGCCGGCGGCGGTTTTCCAGTCACGGTCAAGGGCGCCGGTGTGATCGGTGTGATCGCGGTCTCGGGCCTGCCGGAGCGCGAGGATCACGGCGTCGTCGTCGATGCGCTGTGCAGCCATCTCGGCGTCGACGGGTGCGAACTGGCACTGCCGCCGGAAGCAAAATGACCGAGATCGATCCCAAAACCTTCCTCACCGCGATCTTCAATGCCGCCGTCGCCGCTGCCGATCCCCAGAGGACCATCAGGGATCACCTGCCGGCAAGGCCGAAAGGGCGCACCATCGTCGTCGGTGCCGGCAAGGGTTCGGCGCAGATGGCGGCGGCTTTCGAGAAGGTGTGGGACGGGCCGATCGAAGGGCTGGTCGTCACCCGCTACGGCTACGCTGCGGCATGCCAGCGCATCGAGATCATCGAGGCGGCGCATCCGGTGCCGGACGTCGCAGGGCTCGAAGCGTCGCGCCGGCTGCTCGAAAAAGTTCAGGGGCTGCCCGCGGATGATCTGGTCGTGGCGCTCATTTCCGGCGGGGGGTCGGCGCTGCTGCCGGCGCCCGCGGAAGGTCTGACGCTGGCCGACGAGATCGCCGTCAACGAGGCGCTGCTCGCCTCCGGCGCGCCGATCGCCGCCATGAACACTATCCGCAAGCATGTTTCCATTATCAAGGGC
>NZ_RZSX01000021.1:0-17401 GCF_004023105.1 Mesorhizobium sp. M5C.F.Ca.IN.020.32.2.1
AACTATTCGATCTTCATGGGGACGTTGCTCTCGTCACCGGCGCCGGCAGCGGCATCGGGCAAGCAATCGCCATCGGCCTGGCCGAGGCCGGCGCCAATATCGCCTGTTTCGGCCATGCCTCGAAAGGCGGGCTGGACGAGACGGCGCACAGGATCTCGGAGCTTGGCCGCAAGGCACTGGTGCTGACCGGCACGGTGACTTCAGAGGCCGATCTCGCGACGGCGATCGAACGCACTGAAACGGAACTGGGCGCGCTGACCATCGCCGTCAACAATGCCGGCGTCGCCGCGGCCGAGCCGGCCGAGACGCTTTCGCTGGAGAAATGGCAAAAGCTCTATGACGTCAATGTCAGCGGCGTGTTCCTGTCGTGCCAGGCCGAAGCGCGGGCAATGCTGACGCGGCGCAAGGGCTCGATCGTCAACATCGCGTCGATGTCGGGCTCGATCGTCAATCGCGGCCTGACCCAGGCGCATTACAATTCGTCGAAGGCCGCCGTCATCCATATGTCTAGGAGTCTCGCCATGGAATGGGCCGATCGCGGCCTGCGCGTCAACGTCGTTAGCCCCGGCTACACGCTGACGCCGATGAACAAGCGGCCGGAGGTCGCCGACCAGGTCAGGATCTTCGAGCGCGACACGCCGATGGGGCGCATGGCGGCGCCGGAAGAGATGGTCGGCCCGACCGTGTTCCTGGCCAGCCGGGCTTCGAGTTTCGTCACCGGCATCGATCTGATTGTCGATGGCGGCTTCGTCTGCTGGTAGGAGAAAAAATGCAGAAGCGATTCCAGGGTAAGACGGCGGTCATCACGGGCGCCAGCGGCGGCATCGGTGCGGCGATGGCCAGGCGCTTTGCGGCGGAAGGTGCTGCGGTCGTCGTCAGCGCCATCGACCCGCGCGTCGACGAAGTCGCCGCCCGAATGAAGGCGGAAGGCGCCAGGGTCGCATCGCTGCGCATGGACGTGACCAAGAAGGACGAGGTCGCCGCCCTCTACGATCTGGCCGAGCAGCAGTTCGGCCGTGTCGACATCTCCGTGCAGAATGCCGGCGTCATCACCATCGCCAGGATCGAGGCGATGACCGAGGCCGAATGGGACAGGGTGATGGCGGTCAACACCAGGGGCGTGTTCCTGTGCTGCCAGGAGGCGATCGCGCGCATCCGCAAGCATGGCGACGGTGGCAGGCTGATCAACACCGCATCCGGCCAGGCTCGCCAGGGCTTCATCTACACGCCGCACTACGCCGCCTCGAAATTCGGCGTCGTCGGTATCACCCAGAGCCTCGCCAAGGAGGTTGCTAAGGAGAAGATCACCGTCAACGCGATCTGTCCCGGCATCATCGACACCGACATGTGGGCCTATAACGACGCGGCATGGGGCAGACTGATGGGCGATTACAAGCCCGGCGAGTTGATGGCCGAATGGGTCAGGAATATCCCGATGGGCCGCGCCGGCAGCGGCGAGGACGTTTCTGGCCTGGTCAGCTTTCTGGCCAGCAGCGACGCCGCCTACATCACCGGTCAGACCATCAATGTCGATGGCGGGCTGATCATGTCGTGAGCAACGGGGCAGGTTCACGCGTCAATCTGCTGATATAATCGGCAGGCGGCGAAACTGCAGCCGAATTGCGCGATTCGCGCCGCGTTAGTCGTTGCGCGACATGAACGTTGGTATATATAATTTCATCCCATGAAAATGGCTTCGGTGACTGCCGACAGCCGACATCATGGGACCTTGATGGCTCGCAAGCTTGAGGGCGCCGCAAAACCGGCGATCGATCCGCGGATCACTGCTTCGGCAGCACGGCAGCCATGACGCGATCCCGTCCCGCACGACATCTTCATCGAATTGGGCATCATTCCGTCTGCGCCTACTTTGCGCCGAGAGCAATTTGGTGCCAATGGACTTGCGCAACGACCAGCTTTTCCAACACAATCAAAAAAGACGCAAGAAGGGAACGAACGATAACTTCCACCAGAGCTTGACAGGAGAACAGGCATGTCACTGCGGAGTATGATTTCGAGACTATCAATGGGAGCCTTAACACTTGCCGCGGCAAGTGCACTCGCGCCTTCGGCCCAGGCTGCGGCGCCAGAATCCAATGATCCGATCAAGATCGCGCTATTCGACTGGACCAGCGTCAATCTGAACGCCAAGATCCTTGGCGGCATTCTTGAAAAGCTTGGATACACGGTCGAGTACCCGACCGCCGACTATCTCTCCAGCCTGACCACCGGCCTCACCAATGGCGATCTCGCTGTCGCTCTGGAATTCTGGGACACGACTGCCGGCGAAGCCATGAAGGCCTCGGATGCGACCGGGCAGACCGAACGGCTCGGCAAGCTTGGGCCCAAGGCCAAGGAAGAATGGTGGTATCCCGAATACATGAAGGAGAAATGCCCGGGCCTGCCGAACTGGGAGGCGCTGAAGGACCCGAAATGCGCCGAAGCCTTCTCGACGGCGGAAACGGCGCCGAACGGCCGCTATCTTGGCGGTCCAGTGACATGGGAAGGTTTTGACGACGAGCGTGCCGCGGCGCTGAAGCTGCCCTTCACCGTCATCCATGCCGGCACCGACGCGGCGATGTTCGCCGAGCTGGATTCGGCCTATCAGCGCAAGGCGCCGATCATGCTGTGGGTCTATTCGCCACATTGGGCGCCGGCCAAATACAAGGGCGAATGGGTCGAATTCCCCGACTATACGCCGGAGTGCTACAACGACCCGAAGTGGGGCGTAAACCCTGAAGCGAAATATGACTGCGGCAAGCCGCATGGCGAGATCTGGAAATATTCCTGGGCCGGCATGAAGGACAAATGGCCGGTCGCCTACAAGGTCGCGAAAAACTACACGGTCGACACGGACGAGCTCAACAAGATGAGCGGCGAGATCGATCTCGAAGGCAAGACGCCGGAAGACGTCGCCGCTGCCTGGATCGCCGCGCACGAAGCCGACTGGAAAGCCTGGGCCGAGTGATCGTTCCAACTGGAAACTGCGAGACCCGGTCATTCATGGCCGGGTCTCTATTCCATATTCCAGAAGGACGACTGCATGGCCGATACGACTGAACAGGTGCTACAAGCAGCAGGCACGCCAAAGGATGCCCGCCCGATAAAGCTCGCCTGCTACAATGTCTGGAAGCTGTTCGGGGCGAACGCGGCCAATTTTATCCGCCAGCGTGACGGCAAGGCCAGCATGGCGGAAGTCGTCGCGGCCGGGCTGGTCGGCGCGGTGCGCGCCGTCGACCTCGAAATCCGCCAGGGCGAGATCTTCATCATCATGGGCCTGTCCGGCTCCGGCAAATCGACGCTGGTGCGCTGCATGTCGCGGCTGGTCGAGCCGACGCATGGCAAGGTCGAGTTCGAGGGCAAGAACCTTCTCAAGATTTCCGATGCCGCGCTGATCGAGCTGCGGCGTCACCGCATGGGCATGGTGTTTCAGAATTTTGCCCTGCTGCCGCATCTGAACGTGCTGGAGAACATCGCCTTTCCCCTGGGCATCCAGGGACAGGACCGGCCGACGCGCGAAGCACGTGCACGCGAGGTCATCGAGCTTGTCGGCTTGCGCGGTCGCGAGCATTTCTATCCGCGCGAGCTTTCCGGCGGCCAGCAGCAGCGTGTCGGCATCGCCCGCAGCCTCGCCACCAAGCCGGAAATCTGGTTTCTCGACGAGCCGTTCTCAGCGCTCGATCCGCTGATCCGCCGTGAGATGCAGGACGAGCTGATGCGGCTGCAGACCATGCTGCACAAGACCATCGTCTTCATCACCCATGATTTCGATGAGGCCATCCGGCTGGCCGACCGCATCGCCATAATGAAGGATGGCGAGGTCATCCAGATCGGCACGCCGGAAGAGCTGGTGGTCAATCCGGCGACCGACTATGTCGCCGAATTCACCCGCGACGTCGACCGCGCCAAGGTGATCTCGGCGCGAAGCCTGATGCGCGCCTGCGATGGCACCGAGCATGGCGGCGTGGTCGCGCCGGACGCCAAGATATCAAGTTTTTCGGCAAGCATTGTGTCGGCCGGCAAGCCGTTCGCGGTGGTCAATGGCACCGGCAAGCCGATCGGCGAGGTCACGCCGCAAGCCGTGATCAATCTTCTGGCCGGGATCGAGCGTCGCGGGGCTAGCGCATGACGGTGACGGCAAGCACCAGCGAGGCGAGATCGCGGCCGGTTCAGCTCCGGCTGGTGGTCTGGGCCTGCGCCTTTGCCGCCGTGCTTGCCGTGTTCCTGCTACAGGACAGGCTGCCCTGGGCAGTCAACTATCCGGCCGGCGCAATCGTTCCCGTCGCCGACTGGGTCAGCGCGCTGATGAACCTGATAAAGTCGAACTTCTCCTGGCTGACGCGGTCGATCACCGCGGCGCTCGGCGTGCCGCTCGATTTCGCGCTCAATCTGCTTGCCAAGAATTTCAAGATCGGCCGTGGCGCGGATATGGTCGTCCTGCCGCGCCTGTCATGGGTCGGCGTCTGCATTGCTGCATTCCTGGCCGGCCGCGCCGCCGGCGGCTGGAAGCTCGGAGCGCTTGTCGGCGGCTGTTTCCTCTACATCGCGCTGTTCGGCCAATGGACCAGCGCAATGCTTACGCTCGGGCTGATCTCCATCGCCGTGCCGTTCTGCATCGTCACCGGATTGTTCGTCGGCATCTGGGCGTGGCGCAAGCCATGGGCTGAGAGGCTGTTGATCTCTCCTGCCCTCGATCTGATGCAGACCATCCCAACCTTCGCCTATCTGATCCCGATGCTTCTTTTGTTCGGCAACAGTCCGGTTTCGGCGATGATCGCGACGGCCATTTTCGCGACGCCGCCAATGGTGCGCGCCACGATGCTGGGACTGTCGCGGGTGCCGTCCGAGATCGACGATTTCAGCGAGATGGCCGGCTGCACGGCGCGCCAGAAACTGTGGCGCGTGCTTTTGCCGTCGGCGCGTCCAGCGCTGATGGTCGGCGTCAACCAGGTCATCATGCTGGCGCTCAATATGGTGATTATCGCTTCGATGATCGGCGCCGGCGGCCTCGGCTACGACGTGCTTTTGGCGCTGCGCGCGCTGAAGGTCGGCGAGGCAATGGAAGCCGGCCTTGCCATCGTCGCGCTGGCAATCGCGCTCGACCGGCTGAGCCAGGCGATCGCGCGCAATCACGCGCAAGGCCATGTTTATCAGGAGGTGAGCCCGAGCTTCTGGCGCCGCTACCCCAATCTGACGCTGGCCATCGCCGTCCTTGCCGTCACGACGCTGCTTGGCCTGTTTGTGCCGGCGTTCGCGGCGGTGCCGAAAGCGATCACTTTCACCACCGCCCCGATGTGGAAGACAGCGGTGAGCTGGATCACGATCAACTTCTTCGACACGATCGAAGCGTTTCGCGTGGCGCTGATCCTCAATGTGCTGAACCCGGTGCGCGCCTTCTGCGAGGGCTTCCCGTGGCTGGGCGCGGTGTTCCTGCTTGGCCTTGCCGGTTACCAACTCGGCGGCCTGCGCCTCGCCGTCCTGGTCGCCGCGCTGACCATCTTCTGCGCGGTGACCGGCCTGTGGGAAAAGACCATGGCGACGGTCTACCTGTGCGGCATCTCGGCCTTCATCGCTTGCCTGATCGGCATCCCGATCGGGCTGATGGCTTCGCGCAGCGACCGCGTCGAGAAGGTCGTCACGCCGGTCATCGACACGCTGCAGGTGCTGCCGTCGTTCTGCTTCATCATTCCAGTGGTGATGCTGTTCCGCGTCGGCGACGTGACGGCGATGATCGCCACGGTCGCCTTCGCCGTGGTGCCTGCCATTCGCTACACCAATTACGGCGTCCGGCAGGTGCCGCCGGCACTGATCGAGGCGGCAAAGGTGTCGGGCTGCACCAAGCGCCAGACGTTCCTGCGCGTGCAGCTGCCGCTGGCGTTGCCCGAGATCATGCTTGGCGTCAACCAGACGATCCTGATGGCGCTGGCGATGATCATCATCTGCGCCATGGTCGGCACGCGCGATCTCGGCCAGGAAGTGTTCATTGCGCTGTCCAAGGCCGATTCCGGCCGCGGCATCGTCGCCGGATTGGCCATCGCCTTCATCGGCATCATCGCCGACCGGCTGTTCAACGCCTGGACGGCGAAAGCACGGGCAAGGCTGGGATAGCCGGAAAATAGAGGGTCGCGCGCCCCGCGAAACGGCAGCTTGCACAGAAGCTGTCCTTGCCAAGCTGATCGCAAAAATGTCTGCATCAGGGCCGAAAGCGGAAGGTCAGCTTTCAGGACAGATGCAACAGAAAGAGGACGTTCCGTACCCGACCCGGAGCTAACCTTCAAATATGTAGCGAAATAAAGGGAACAGCGGTATTTTGACCGATTGAAGTCGCCTTGGGGATGCTCATGGCTCTAGATGTCATTGGCGCGGGCATGGGCCGCACTGGCACATTTTCGCTGAAGCTCGCGTTAGAGCATCTTGGGTTCGGGCCTTGCCACCACATGGCAGACGTGAATGCCAATCCCGAACAGAAAGGGCTGTGGCGCGCCGCTGGCCAGGGACAACTCCCGAACTGGGATGTGGCATATGCCGGCTATCGTTCCGCGGTCGATTGGCCAACGGCGCATTTCTGGCGCGAAGTGAGCGATCACTACCCTGATGCAAAGGTTGTCCTCACAGTCCGTGACCCCGAAGCCTGGTATAACAGTGTGGCGCAAACGATAGGACTCGCCATGGACGCTGGCAGCAATGACCCACAGTCCTTCGGTGTGGCGGTAGTTGGCAATGGTGTCTTTGGCGGTCGCTTCAATGACCGCGATCAAGCAATAGCCGTCTATGAAGCACATAACGCCGCGGTGAGAGCCACGCTACCCTCCGAACGTCTTCTTACCTATCAGGTCTCCGAAGGGTGGGAGTCGCTGTGTGCCTTTCTCGGGGTACAATTGGCTACCGAACCGTTTCCACGCACCAATTCGACTGCCGAATTTCGTGCTCGCATAGGGCGCTGAACGGCGGCCTGGCCTCAGAGCAATCCCGCGACCGCCATCGTAGTCAGATCTCGGTTTCCCCTGCGAGGGTCAGCGCCTCCTCAACGTCCACGCGAGGGCATCAGACGATGAATTCAATCCACTAGTGGTCATGGTCTGAGGGTTGAGCCCCGTTGGCTCATTTCGCGGGAAGATCTTCGGCCGTCGACGCTTCGATGCGTTCGCCTACCAACTCCTGCAAACGCCACAATTGCCTGTCGTGAATCCCCATACCTTCAAGGTGACTTACAGTGCTGTGGAGATAGTCGGCCATGGAACCCCACGGACCGCACGCGAGCGCGAGCGCGTCGGCGATCTGTTCCAGCGACAGCCCGCGGACATAGCGTCCGCTGTTCCGGTTAATCACAAAGGTGATCGCGTGGAGCGGTCCGTTCTCGGTGCGAACATTCACCCAACGCGGCGAATGAGCGGACGGCTTGGCGCGCATCTCACGACGAAAGAGCCTGCCGAGATTTGCCTCGATAGCATCCGGCGGCAGGCGATAGACCGCGCTCTTGCACTGCCCGCCACGGTCGAGCGACAACATGAGACCGGGTTGCCTGTCTGATCCTCGAAACCACCGGTCCCAACCGAGGCAGAAGGAGCGGTGCCACCCGGGCACCAAGCCAACCCGCTGGTCCACGAAATCACAGGCCGGGTTCCACATCAGCGATCCATAGGCAAAGAGCCAGACCTCGTCAGCTGACGGTGCGGCGGCAAGTATCGCCGACGGTGTCATCATGGTCGGCGTCGGACGGCGCGGTGAAGGGCTGTGGCAGAGAATCGTCCACACTGAGGACTCTGGCGACCAGCTCGGGCGTTAGCCGCATTTGACTTGGTTTCGGGGCCACGCTCGCCACACTCGCAGCAGTCGACCAAGGCATCAAGTGTCAGATTCGCACCATTAGGCTCGGCGAGAACGACTGGAACGGGTCAGAAACTCCGGTTCGGGGAGCTGCTGATGCTCGAATAGCCGCTGCCTTGCCCCGCACGCCTGCCCTATCCGACTATCTTGTGCGAGGCAGACGTCTTTGCTAGCCCGCGTCACCTTTGTATTGCCAGAAATGCGTCCCAGGCTGGTTTCATGCTGAAGCGCCCCACCGTGAGTTTAGTCTTTCTCCTCATCTTTTCCGTCGCTGCTCACGGTGCGGACGGCTTGGAGGAGCGGCTTGAAAAGCTCTTTGATGAGGCCGAGCGCTTGACGCCGCTGCGCACGGTTGCCATCGCGCATGAGGGCGCGTTGGTGGCGGAGCGTGGCTATCGCGGCCACTCTCCGGCACGTGCTGCCAACATAAAATCGGCCTCCAAGTCGATCATCTCCGCGCTCGTCGGCATCGCCATCGACAAGGGCGTGCTCCAAGGCACTGACCAGAAGATCGCTCCGCTTCTTCAGGCCGACCTGCCCGCCGACGTGGATCCGCGGCTCCAGCAGGTTACGATCGGTCATCTGCTTTCCATGCAGGCAGGGCTGGGTCGGACCTCCGGCCCAAACTACGGGCGCTGGGTGGCAAGCGGCAACTGGGTGCGGGCAGCGCTCGCCATGCCCTTCGACGGCGATCCGGGCGGTACCATGCTCTATTCCACCGGCTCGACCCATCTCCTTTCGGCGATCCTGACGCGGCGGACCGGCCGCTCAACCCTGGAACTGGCACGCGAATGGCTGGGGCCGCAGGAGGGCTTTTCCATCGCCGCCTGGGACCGCGACCCACAGGGCATCTATCTCGGCGGCAACCAGATGGCCATGAGCCCGCGCTCGCTGCTCGCCTTTGGCGAGCTCTACCGCAGCGGCGGGGTGAGCCGCGGCGGACGGCAGCTCGTGCCGGCCGATTGGATCAAGCTCTCCTGGCAGCCACGCACCGCCTCCCGTTTCACCGGTGACGGTTATGGCTATGGTTGGTTCATCCGTCAGATCGCGGGCGAAGCGGTCTTCTACGGGTGGGGGTATGGCGGGCAGATGGTCTATGTTGTGCCCGGGCGCGCTTTGACCGTGGTCATGACATCAGATGAAAACGGCCCCGCCGGCCGCAGCGGCCACCGCGACGATCTCCATGCCCTGCTCGAGCGGATCATTGAGGCGACGAAAGACGTGCGCGAGGCTCGCAGCAACTAGTGCCTCTGCACAGCGGATTTGACGGGTTCGATGGGTTGCAACCTGGGCAGGCTGTCGGGTCCAATGAGCAGTTCAATGCTGCGCGCGAGGCCAGGTTGCCTACGGCGCTGCATGTCGCGTTCGGCCGGCGAGCGACCGTTAAGCCTGGCGTAGGTCCAGATAAGGCGAGATACTGGCCCTGCTTTCGGCGAAGTGGGGTTGGGCTGGCAGCTGTCCGTCAAGTAACTGATTCATTTTCCGATCTTCCGGAACCTCCATAACCCAAGGAGGCCATTTGATTGCAGCCGGTGCGGTGAGGAAGCTGCTACTCCGCCGCCACCCCTTTCACTTCCAGATAAGATTCCATCGAATCGTCCATCGCCTGCAGCCACGGCGTATGGTGCAGCGGCGCCATCGTGCCGGTCATCAGCGAGCGATAGGCATTGTCGCGGAAGCCCATGATGTTTTCCATCTTGTGGTGTTCCCACTCCATGAAGGTCTGATTGACAGCCTCGACGTCGAAGCCGGGATAGTCGGTCTGATCCATCAATTCCTTGGTGTAGTCGCCCTGGAACCAGATCATCTGCTCGGCGTCCTCCAGCGTTTCCTCACGCGCCCGCCATTTCCTGCCGTGTTCCGCCATCACTTCTGCCGAAGGCAGGTTGATGCGGCCCATGATGACGTCGCGGGCGAACCAGGCCTGCGCGTCGAACATGTTGAAGGTGTAAAACTGGTCCTGCATGCCGATATAGAACAGCCGCGGATTCTTCTCCCAGACGACGCCCTCGTAGAGCCCGTCCGGCCACATGCGGTTGGCGGTCTTGAGCTTCAGATCCTCCGTGAGGAACGGGAAGGAGTGGAGGTAGCCGGTGCACAGGATTATGGCGTCGACATCCCTGGTGCTGCCGTCCTTGAAATGCGCGGTCTTGCCGACGACCTTCTGCAGCAGCGGCACTTCCTTCCAGTTGTCCGGCCATTTGAAGCCCATCGGCTTCGAGCGGTAACTGGAGGTGATCGATTTAGCGCCGTACTTGTAACATTGCGAGCCGATATCCTCGGCCGAATAGGAGCGGCCGATGATCAGGATGTCCTTGTCCTTGAATTCCATGGCGTCGCGGAAATCATGGCTGTGCAGGATGCGGCCGTTGAAGGTCGAAAAGCCCTCGAAATAGGGCACGTTGGGCACGGAAAAATGCCCGGACGCCACGACGACGTTGTCGAACTCTTCCGAATAGGTGACGTCGTTGGTGCGGTCATGCGCGGTGACGGTGAACTTTTTCGTCGTGTCGGAGAAGGTCACCATGCGCACCGGGCTGTTGAAGCGCACCCATTGGCGCACGCCGGATTTTTCGACGCGGCCCTTGATGTAGTCCCACAGCACGGCGCGCGGCGGATACGAGCCGATCGGACGGCCAAAGTGCTCCTCGAACGTATAGTCGGCGAATTCGAGGCATTCCTTCGGTCCGTTCGACCAGAGGTAACGGTACATCGAGCCATGCACCGGATCGCCATGCTCGTCGAGGCCGGTGCGCCAGGTGTAATTCCACAGGCCGCCCCAGTCGGACTGCTTTTCGAAGCAGACGATTTCCGGAATATCCGCGCCCTTGTCGGCAGCCGACTTGAAGGCTCGAAGCTGGGCCATGCCGGAAGGTCCGGCTCCAATGACGGCAACACGACTTTTCATTGCAAAGCCTCCCGGTCTCATTTCCCTAACGAAACAAATTTCACTGACAGGACAGTAATTGCCCCTTCGATGCTGTCAACAGGCCTTGTTGCAAAACCTCTTTTTCGCCAGGCCGGATTTTCCGCAAAACCGCCGACGGCCGAAATCCGGAGAGCACGCCGTTCGACATAAAGTGGGTTGCTGTCGCAGTTGCGCTCTGTATCCGCACCGAATATGTTCACCGTGAGTGAAATAAATCCGCAGAACCGGGTGGCGAGATGCCGAAGAAAGCTTCCAATTTCAGGAATGGGGCAGCCGCCAGGGCCAAGCCATCGCCGAAGGGGGTGGTAACGATCCGGACTCCACTGACCCAGGACCCGCACGCCGTTCGCGACACCCGCGAAAAGGTCCTGGAGGTCGCGATCGGTCGCGAGGTGCGGGCGTTTCGCAAAAAACTCGGCATCACCGTCGCCGATCTTGCGGCTGCCACAGACATTTCGCTTGGCATGCTGTCGAAGATCGAAAACGGCATCACTTCGCCGTCGCTGACCACTTTGCAGGCACTGTCGCGGGCGCTCGGTGTTCCGGTCACCGCTTTCTTCCGCCGTTTCGAGGAAGAGCGCAGCGCCGTCTTCGTCAAGGCCGGCGAAGGCCTCGACGTCGAGCGGCGCGGCACGCGTGCCGGCCACCAGTACAATCTGCTCGGCCATATCGGCTCCAACACCAGCGGCGTCGTCGTCGAACCCTATCTGATCACGCTGACCGAAGATTCCGATGTGTTTCCGACCTTCCAGCACGAAGGCATGGAGTTCCTCTACATGCTCGAAGGCGAGGTTGTTTACCGGCATGGCAGCAATCTCTATCCGATGAAGCCCGGCGACAGCCTGTTCTTCGATGCCGACGCGCCGCACGGCCCGGAACAGCTGACGCAACTGCCGATGCGCTATCTCTCGATCATCTGCTATCCGCAGAGTAGTGCGGGTTGAGCGGGTTCGTCTGCGAAGGACTGCGCCTCATTCCAGCGTGGGTTCCTCGCCCCCACGAAGTGGGGGAGAGGTGGCTCGGCGAAGCCGAGACGGAGAGGGGGACGGCGCCCTACGAAGCCCCCCTCTCCGGCCGCTTCGCGGCCACTTCTCCCCCGCTCGCGGGGGCGAGGAACCCAGGGCTTGAGGGGCGGCACAAACAGAGCAGGCAGAAACTTAGTCCGGCCCAAACCCCGGGCTCGTCGGGCTGCCGTCGTCGAGCTTCGACAGCCATTCGACCAGTGTCCGACGATAGCGTGTCAGGCCTTTGTAATTGGCGAGCTCGTCGGGAAGGTCGCGGATGACGCGGTGCAGGCGCCGCGCCCATTTCGGCTGCGTCACCAGCTCATCCATCTTGATCAGGTAGCAGCGGATCGGGAAGACGATGCCGTTCGAGCGCGGCAGCCGCCAGAAGCTCTGCAATTCGACACGCAGATGGACCTTGTCGCCAACGTTTTCGGGCGTCACCGTCGCCCGGTCCGGGCCCCATTTGTGATAATTTTCCGGACTGGTGTCGAGGCGCGGATTGATCGTCATCGTCCAGTTCAACCGCCGCGCCGGCTTGCCTTGCTGAATGTTGGTGAGGAACTTCAGCGCCCGGATGAATATGCCCTTCTCATGCGCCAGCGGCACCGGCGCGTGCCACTCGAAGAAGTTCATGCCAATGTCGAAATCGAGCGACCAGTCGGCCTGGGTTGTGACCATGCCGGCATCCATCCACAGGTTGCCGTCACGCTGGTCTAGGATGCAGAAATCGCCTTGTGATTGCCGCGTGATGTATTCCATCGGCCCGTAAGGCAGAGTCGACACGTCGCCGAAGGTGAAGCTGTCGTCGATGCCGAGCGGCCGGTTTATCCAGCGCCATTTGTCGCCGTCGCGCGACAGCGTGAAATGCTCGGGATAACCGAGCGCCTGCTGTTCCATTAGAAGCTCTAGCAGGTCCCAGCCGGCCAGCGTCATGTGCGGCAGCGACTGGCAGCGCAGCGGGTCTTCCGCCAGCACCAGCGCGCGGTCCTGCATCTCGGCGACATAGTGCTCGTCGACGTCGATCAGGTTTTCGAGCACGCTGCCTTTCGGCCCCAGAACATGCGGCTCGATATTGACCGCATACATGTAGCTGTCTTCGTGGAACGGGAACGGAAACCGCCTGATGTGCTCCGGGCTGTTTTTGAACGTGAAGTCGTCGCGGAACGTTTCCTTGCGAAAGGTGATTCCCAAGCTCGCCTCCTATCTTTCCAGCACCAGCGACCTGCCCTCGAAGCGCGAGACGCAGGGCATGATCTTCTTGCCGCAACGGTGCTCTTCCTCGCTCAGCCAATGGTCGTTGTGGATGAATTTGCCGTCATGCGCGATGACGTTGGTTTCGCACTGGCCGCAGACGCCGCCGCGGCAGAGATAGGGCGGATCGACGCCGGCGGCCTCGATCGCCTCGAGCAGGCTCTGCTGCTCGCCGACGCGGATCGTCTTGCCGCTGACCGCCAGCGTCACGTCGAAGGGGGCGCCGGGCTGCGGGGCGGCAAAATGCTCGAAATGCACGGTTTCCGTGGGCCAGCCCAGCGCAGCGGCGCGGTCGCGCACCCAGCCGATCATGCCGGACGGGCCGCAGACGTAGAGATGTGTGCCGAGCGGCTGTGACGACAGCAGCCGGTCGAGCTCGATGCGCTCGTCGCGGTCGTCGTGATAGAACCTGACGCGGCGGTCATAGCGCTCTCTGAGCACATCGGCATAGGTGCCGAGCGAGGCGGTGCGGCAGGTGTAATGCAGCTCGAAATTGCCGCCTTCCGCTGCCAGCTGCGCGGTCTGCGCCATGAACGGCGTGATGCCGATGCCTCCCGCCAGCATCAGATGCTTTCTGGCGCGCAGATCGAGCGAAAAAAGATTGACCGGGTAGCTGATCACCATCTCCATGCCGGGCCTGACATGCCTGTGCATGAACAGCGAGCCGCCGCGGCCGACGTCGTCGCGGCGCACCGAGATCGTGTATTCGCGTGTGTCGAGCGGCGAGCCCATCAACGAATAGGGGTTGAGCCTCGTCCGCTCGCCGTCGCGCATCTCCACCACAACATGGGCGCCGCCGGAAAATGTCGGCAAAAGCTGCCCGTCGCGCCGGCGGAAATGGAAGCGCGTGACCAATTCGTTGACCGGGACGACATCGCTCACCACGACATCAAGCTTGGTGGTGCCGGTGCTCATCGAAAGATCTCCTCCGTCGGAGGAATTTCGCTGCGGTCTTCCGCATTGATGCAGACGCCCTGGAATGCCGCGAGGCGCCTGGAATAGTGATCGCGTACCAGAAGAAGCAGGCCACAATGCGAACACGTTGCAGGCTGCGTCGTCACGTTTTCGGTGATGCCCTTGCAATGGACGCATTGGATGCGGCGCGCCAGCGAGCCGCGGTGCTCGGTCTGAATGGAGGTGTGGTCGATGCCGGCTTCGAGCGCCGCCTGCATGGCCTGGCCAATCAGCCCCTCGGTGCCGGCGAGATAGAGACGCAGGCCCATATGGGCGTTGGCCAGCGTCTGCTTCAGCCGCGGGAGGGCGCTGGCGAAGGAAGGCCCCTGGTAGAACTGCGCCGGCTTCAGCGCTTCGAGCGCGGCGACATGCTTGCTGTCATTGCCGAGGATGAAGATGATATGAGCATCGGCAAAGAAACCATCGGGCGCCTTGGCGACCAGGTCTGTTATGGCCAGCGCTCCTTCTGCATCCGCCACGAAAAGATGGTGCTTGCCGGGCTGCGGGGACAGGTTTCCGTAGACCGGCCGGCTGATGATGCTTTTCGCTGCCATTCTCTCAGTATGCCTCAGCCTTTCGCCGTGCGCTTGGTCTTCTTCGGATCATCGAAGGGAAGCGGCTCGGCCGTCGCGCTGAGGGCGCCGCTCTTGTTGCGGATCTGGAGCCTGGTGCCCTGGACGGCGCAGTCGACATCGAGCCGGGCGATGCCCATCGATTTCTCGACCAGCGGCGAATACATGGCGCAGGTTACCACACCGACCTTTTTGCCATCGCGATAGACCGGCGCGCCCTCGTCGGCCGGCTCCTTGCCTTCGAGCAGCACGCCGAAGATCTTGAACCGCTCCTTGCCCTTGAGGCGGTAGTGCTCCTCGGCACCGCGAAACCCTGTCTTGCCGGGGCTGACTGTGAAGTCGAGGCCGAGCTCCCACAGTGTGTCGCCGGGGCCTTCGTTCTCGAACGGATACTTCTGCGAATTGTCATAGGGATAGAACAAGAGATAGCTCTCGACGCGCAGCATGTCGAGCGTGGTGAACCGGCACGCGATGATGCCGGCGCTCTTGCCCTCGTCGAGGATGGTGTCCCAGATCGTGCCGGCATCCTGGCCACGGCAGAAGATCTCGTAGCCGCGTTCGCCGGTGTAGCCGGTGCGCGAGATCATCACCGGAAAACCGAACAGCCGGGTCTGCACGTGGTGGAAATAGTTGAGGTCGCGAATGCCCGGCACATGCTTTGCCAGATAATCGACGGCTATCGGCCCCTGCAGCGAAAGATCGTGCAGATTGTCGTCGAAACGCAGCGATACATCGCGGCCCATGGCGGCGCGCTGCAACTCCTCATGGCCGGTGCCAGAACCGTGCACGACCATCCAGGCATTCGGGCCGGTGCGGTAGAGAATGCAGTCGTCGGTGAACTTGCCGGCCTCGTTCAGCATGCAGGCATAGGCCGACTTGCCAGGATAGATCTTCTCCACGTCGCGCGTCGTGGCGAGGTCGATCAGGTGCGAGGCATGCGGCCCGGTGATGTGGACCTTCTTCAGGCCCGACACGTCCATCAGCCCGGCCTTGGTGCGGATGGCGATATACTCCTCGTCGGCGTTCTTGTCGTAGGTCCAGGCGGTGCCCATCCCGCTCCAGTCTTCCAGCTTCGAACCGAGCGCACGATGGCGATCCGCCAAGGTCGAAAATCTCCAGGATGCGGTCATGGACTTGCTTCTCCTCACACGATTGCCGGTGTTTCGCCGCTCAAGGGCACTGAGGGCCCGGCGACGGTCTGCGCCATATTGACTCAAAACTCCAAAAGCGCGCAATACTAAGATGCAAAAAGTTTTACTCAGAGGCAAGGAACGCAACTGAACGGAGGGGACCTGAAATGGAAGGGAATCTCAACGCTCTAACGACCATTTTCACGGAATTCTATTACTGGGTGACCATCGTCATGATGTTCCTGATCCATGTCGGGTTCTGCATGTACGAGGTCGGCGTGTCGCGCCGGCGTAATCATCTGAAAACGCTTATGAAGAACGCGATGGCGATCCCGCTCGTCACGATCACGTTCTATTTTTTCGGCTGGTGGATCTATTTCGGTTTCCCCAATGGGCCGGGCATCGCCGGCGGACTTGTCACCGCACCATTTGCCGAACCATGGAATCCGCTGATGGGCACCCACCTCTCCGGTGTCAATCAAGGCGAGACGGGGGTCACCCCTACCGATGCCGCGCTGTGGCATCGCCTCAATGGCGTGTTCTGGGGCGCCTTCCTGCTGTTCTCCATCACGACGGCGTCGATCATCTCGGGTTCGATCATAGAACGCGTGCGCTCGGGTGCGTTCTGGATCGTCGCGGTGCTGGTCGGTTCGGTCCTGTGGATCCTCGACGCGTCCTGGGGCTGGCATCCGCAAGGCTGGATGGTGAAGCTCTGGGGCTATCATGATGCCTATGCATCGGGCGTCGTGCACGCGATCGCGGGCGGAGGGGCACTCGCCTTTCTCATCGTGTTGGGTCCGCGCATCGGCAAGTTCAGGCCCGACGGCACGGCGCGCGACATCCCACCTCACAATGTGTGGCTGGTCACGATCGGCCTGTTCCTGATCTTCACCGGCTTCTGGGGCTTCTACGCCGCGTGCAACATTCCGCTGATCAGCCCGGCCACGATTGCCGGCCAGATCACCGGCGAGACCTGGACGGCGACCAACATCTATCTCGCGCCGACCACGCTCTCGGCGATCACATTCAACTTCCTGATGTCGCTGTCGGGCGGTATGCTGGCCGGCTACATCGTCTCTAAAGGCGACCCCTTCTGGACATTCTCGATGGGGCTTTGCGGCATTATCTCGGCCTCAGCCGGCAATGACCTCTATCACCCGATCCAGGCACTGCTGATCGGCGCGATCGTCCCGACCATCTGCTACAACCTGCACTATTTCGTCGAACGCCGCTTCAAGATCGACGATGCGGTCGGCGCCGTCGCCGTGCACGGTTATGGCGGATTCCTCGGGGTCGTGGTGGCGGGCTTCATGCTGTGGGGACAGCCGTCCTCGCCCTATGAGGGCTTCGCGCACATCAACCCGCTCGGCAATTTCGCTGGTGCGGTGCTGATGTTCGTGCTCGGTTTCGTCCCCACCTTCGTGGTCTGCAAGATCCTCAACAGCATGAACCTCCTGCGGGTACCGGCGAAGGTGGAACTCGAGGGCGTCGACTTCGCCCTCAATCATGCTTTAGAGGCGTCGGTCCGCGAAGTGGGAACCGCCGAAAAAGCCATGATCAAATAGTCAACGGGCAAGGAGAACCGCAATGTCTACCAATGGAATGGAAAGCTGGGCCGTGGACCTCAAGGACGTCGGCGCGATCTACCCGTTTCAGGGTTCCGAAGTCGTGATGGTGATCATCGGCCTCGTCTTCTGGATCGGATGGCACGTCCTCCAGACGCGCCACGAG
>NZ_RZSX01000220.1:0-8019 GCF_004023105.1 Mesorhizobium sp. M5C.F.Ca.IN.020.32.2.1
ATCTGCCGCTCTTCCGGCGAGCGGAACGCCAGCAGCACATGTCCGGATCCCGTGTCGAACATGCTGATATGCGAGCCGACGCGAATCGAAATGCCCCAGTAGTCCGGCGCTTCCTGCTGTGCGATCACCACTGCGGAACCGCGGTCGAAGACGACAAGCTGGTTTGCCTGCTGCGAGGATTCGGCAAGTTCACGCATCAGCGGCGTCGCATAGGACACCAGCCGCCGCACCGGCGCGTGCAGCTGCGCTAGGCCAAACAGCTTGAGCGTCAGCGAATAACGGTCGCCGTCTGGCCGCGTGACGTAGCCGCGTCGCACCAGCCGGTCGAGCATGCGATAGAATTCGTTGGGGCTGCGATCGAGTTTCTTGGCGATTTCCGCCTGCGTCAGGCCGCCGTCGACGCCGGCCAGAAGCTCGAGGATGTCGAGCCCCTTGTCGAGCGCCGGGGCGCGATAACGGTCGTCGTCCTCGTCGCCTGCCATAGTCACTTCCCGGTGAATTTCGCCTTTCATATATGCACAATGACCTGCTTCCGAAAGAACTATCAACTTGACGCCTTCATGAATATTTTGTCTATATATGAATAACTCTGAACTGGAAATACGAGTCCCTGGATGCACCCTTGAGAGGAATCAAATGACAGGCTGTTACGGCTTATCAGCCGGCGTGGCGCTGCTCGCACTTGATGCAGGCGATTCTTCTGCTGCCGATCCGTCAGGCAAGTTCGATGACGTCATCAGCCGGAGTTGCCGATGATCGTCACCAAACCGCTCGGCAACGAGACGCTGGTGTTCGCCGAATTCAACGGCGGTGTCTGGGTATCGCGTATGGTCATCCAAAACAGCTAAAGGCGGGCGACCGCGTGAAAATGAGCCTGGACCTGTCGCAGGCCCATCTGTTTTCTGCCGATACCGGCAGGACATTGCGAGGTTAACGTCATGGCAAAGATCGAAAAAGCCGAACTGCGGATGGTCGACCTGGTGCCGAAGGTCAAGCGCACTGATGCGATCCAGAGTTTTGTCAGCCAGGAAACGCCGATCGTCACCATCACCGACGCCGACGGCGCGGTCGGCACCGGCTACAGCTACACGATCGGCACCGGCGGCTCCTCGGTGATGCGGCTCCTGGCCGATCACCTTGCGCCGCGGCTGATCGGCCGCGATGCCGACATGATCGAGGCGATCTGGCACGAGCTCGAATTCGCCACCCACGCGACGACGATCGGTGCCATCACGGCAATCGCGCTGGCGGCCATCGACACGGCGCTGTGGGATCTCAGGGCAAAGAAGCTCGGCCTGCCGCTGTGGAAGCTGGCCGGCGGCGCCAAGGACCGCTGCCCGCTCTACACCACAGAGGGCGGCTGGCTGCATATCGAGACCGAGGCGCTGGTCGAGGACGCGCTCGCCGCCAAGGCAAAGGGTTTTCGCGGTTCTAAGGTCAAGATCGGCAAGCCGCACGGCTCCGAGGATCTCGCCCGGCTGACCGCGGTGCGCCAAGCAGTCGGCTCATCCTACGAGATCATGACCGACTGCAACCAGGGCTTTTCTGTCGACGAGGCGATCCGCCGGGCGGAGCGGCTGCGCGATCTCGACCTCGCCTGGATCGAGGAGCCGCTGCCGGCCGACGACATAGACGGCCATGTGCGGCTGTCGAATGCGACGTCGACGCCGATCGCCATCGGCGAGTCGCTCTATTCGATCCGGCATTTCCGCGAATACATGCAAAAAGGCGGCTGCTCGATCGTGCAGGTCGATGTCGGCCGCATCGGCGGCATCACGCCGTGGCTGAAGGTCGCGCATGCGGCCGAGGCATTCGATATCCCGGTCTGCCCGCATTTCCTGATGGAACTGCATGTCAGCCTGACCTGCGCCATTCAGAACGGCCGATATGTCGAGTATATTCCCCAGCTCGATGAACTAACCGGCAAGAAAATGCGCATCGAGGACGGCCAAGCACTGGCACCGGACGAGCCCGGCATCGGCATCGACTGGGATTGGGATGCCGTCAAGGCGAAGAGCATTGCGGAATTCACCACCGAAATAACAAAATAGGGAGCCGGACATGCAGCGGATGGGAATGGTGCTCGGCCTCAAGCCGGAAAAGGTCAGCGAGTATGTGCGGCTTCACGCTGCCGTATGGCCTGACGTGCTTGCCATGATTTCCGCCTGCAACATCAGGAATTATTCGATTTATCTTAAGGAGCCGGAGCACCTTTTGTTCAGTACTTTCGAATACCACGGCACCGATTATGCCGCCGACATGGCGAAGATGGCCGCCGATCCCAAGACGCAGGAATGGTGGGCGCTGTGCATGCCTTGCCAGGAGCCGCTGCCGACCCGCAAGGAGGGCGAGTGGTGGGCATCGATGGACGAAGTCTTCCATCATGACTGACGGCGCTCTTGATCCTGACTCGCTCTCCCAGTCCTGGGCGAAGCCATCGAAGCCGAGGCCGATCGTGATTTTCGGCGCCGGCTCGATCGCCGGCGATGCGCATTTCCCGGCCTATGGAAAAGCCGGCTTTCCGGTCGCCGGACTTTTCGATCCCGACCATACCAAGGCGGAAAGACTGGCGCAGAAATGGGGCGTCGCCACTTACCGGTCGGTCGGGGAAGCCGCAGCGATCAAGGACGCCGTCTTCGACCTGGCGACGCCGCCGACTCATCATGCCGGCGTGCTCAGGGCGTTGCCAGATGGTGCAGTGGCGCTGATCCAGAAGCCGATGGGCAGCGATCTCAGCGAGGCGACCGAAATCCTCGAAATCTGCCGCTCCAAAAAACTGAAGGCGGCGGTGAACTTCCAGCTCCGCTTCGCGCCGATGATGCTGGCGCTGAAGGATGCGATCGCCAAGGGTTGGCTGGGCGACGTGGTCGATTTCGATGCATGGCTGGCATTGGCGACGCCGTGGCAACTCTGGGAGTTTCTGGTGAAGGCGCCGCGCGTCGAGATCGCCATGCATTCGATCCACTATCTCGACCTGATCCGGCAATTGCTCGGCGATCCCCGGGGCGTTCACGCCAAGACGCTCGGCCATCCCGGCCACAAGGTCGCGCAAACGCGCACCAGCGCGATCCTCGACTATGGCGGCACTGTGCGATGCGCACTGTCGATCAATCACGATCACAAATTCGGCCGAAAACATCAGGCCTGCGAATTCCGCATCTGCGGCACCGAGGGCGCCGCCTATCTCAAACTCGGACTCAATCTCGACTATCCGCGCGGCGAGCCTGACATCCTTGAAATCTATCCGAAGGGAGGCTCTGACTGGGTTGCTGTGCCACTCATCGGCGAATGGTTTCCCGACGCCTTCGTCGGCCGCATGGCCAATGTGCATCGCTATGCATCAGGCGAGGACACCGAGCTCGTCAGTTCCGTCGAAGACGGCTGGAACACGATGGCGCTGGTCGAGGCCGCCTACCTATCGAGCGCGGCGCCGGCAACACCAATCGCGGCGAGGCCCTGACATGGAGCAGACTGTCTATTTCGAAGACTATCAGATCGGTTCGTCGCGCATGACCAGCGGGCGCACCATCACCGAGACCGACTTCGTCGTTCATGCCGGCCATACCGGCGATTTTTTTCCCCATCACATGGACGCCGAGTTCATGAAGACGACGCCGTTCGGTCAGCGCATCGCCCACGGCACGCTGGTCTTCTCGGTCGGCGTAGGGCTGACGGCAAGCGTCATCAACCCGGTCGCCTTCTCCTACGGCTACGACAGGTTGCGCTTCATCAAGCCGGTGTTCATTGGCGACACGATCAAGACCCGCACCACCATTTCGGCCAAGGAGGACGACCCGAAGCGGCCAGATTCGGGCCGGGTCATCGAGCGCTGCGAGGTGATCAACCAGCATGGCGATGTGGTTCTGGCGGCCGACCACATCTACATCGTCGAGCGCCGCGACAAGCCGGAGCCGGGCTGAGCTAATTGCTGCCGAGAGCAGTCATATTCGGTTGACCGGATATACCGGCTTGCCACCGCGCAGGACGATGCGACATCGGCAAACACCTTGTTGCGAACCTCAGCGTAAGACTGGGTCGAATAGTGCGCCGCGTGCGGACTGACCAGGGCGGCGGTCGCCGTGATGCCCCAAAGCCGATCTCGTCGTGCTCCGACGCGAGGATGGCGACCGGGCCCGCCACCGCCCGCATCGCCTGCTTGAAGGCGGATTAATGGCGTCGTGCCCATCCGCCCATGTCGTCGGAGTGTCGGCCGCTGGCATCAATTTACGCGAAGCCCGGCCTGGCGCATCAGCGGCAGCACCCGGTCGCAAAAGAAGGGCAATTCGTAGGTGTAGTTGACGAATGTGAGGGCGGCGCCGGAATAACCCTGGTCCATGATTTCAGTGAGATCGTCGACGATTTTTTCCGGTGTGCCGATGAGCGGAAACGTTCCAGCACCGCCGGCGAACCTTTGCCGATACTCAGTGAAGGCCTTCGCGTCGTGAGAGTTCGCGAATTCCTTCTTCTTGCGCATATGCTCGTCGACCGCGCCTTCGTCCGCGCATTCCAGCGCGTAGTGCCGGTAATAATCCTCGGCTTCTTGCTGGGTCTCGCGGCAGACGACGTGGCAGACCGTATAGACGCCGACTTCGCGTCCAACTTCAGCCGCTCGGTTGGTGATGTCGACCACATGCGCGCGGCCATCGGCGATTTCGGAAAAAGTCGAAAACAAATAGTCGCAGTGGCGGGCCGCATAGTTGCGCCCCCGTGCGCCGAAGGCGGCGTTCATGGTCACCGGGCGCGGCGCCTGCAGGCTTGGCGGGCGGCTGACAACCCCCTTCAGATCATAGAACTCGCCGCCGAAGTCGAACGGCTCCCTGGATTGGTAGGCACGCTCGATGATGTTGATCCATTCTTCGGCCTGATCGTAGGTCCGGTCGCCGACCGTCTGCCCGAACATGGCGAACTCGTCCGGGTTCCAGCCGCAGACAATGTTCAAGCCGGCACGCCCGTTGGAGATGTGGTCGACGGTCGCCAGCGCCTTTGCAGCCTGCAGCGGATGAACCAGCGGCACATGCACCGTCATGAACAGACCGATGTTCTCCGTCGCGACGGCGAGACCCGCCGCCCAGGTGAAAGTCTCAAACGACCATTCCCGCACATGCGTCAAACCGCCGAAGCCGCGCCAGCGCGCGATCGGCAGCAGAAACTCCAGGCCGGCGCGATCGGCGATGCAGGCAGCATTGAGGTTGTCTTCCCAGCGGGCGCGCCAGCGCTCGGGAACGGTGGTCATTGCCAGGCCGCCATCGGCATTCATCGAGAAGACGCCGAGCTTGAACCTGTTCGGTCCTTTCAGGGGATGCTGCTTTCTGATCATGATTTTCCCTGCCGCGGGACGCTCTCAGCTTCATCGTCGAACTGTTGCAACGGTGGGTTCAGCTTCATGAACGCTCCTTGGAGCCTCGCCTGGGCCGGCGGATGGCTCTCACCTTGCCGCTGTTTCCGCCGCCGCAGAAGAACTGATCGCCACCATCGGACTCGAGTCCCGACACGCCTGTTCCAGGGGGCATATCAAGCTTCTCCAGGACCTTTCCGGTTTCAGGATCTATCCGCCTGACGTCGCTCTCGTCACCTTCCCAGGTGCCGTGCCAGAGTTCGCCGTCGATCCAGGTGACCCCTGTGACGATCCGGTTGGAATCGATTGTGCGAAGAACTGCCCCTGTCTGCGGGTCGATCTGATGGATTTTGCGACCGCGATTCTGCCCCACCCAAAGGGAGCCTTCGGCCCAGGCGAGCCCGGAGTCGCCGCCGCCACCTGGCGCCGGAATCGTGGCGAGCACGCGGCCTGTGTTGGGATCGATCTTCTGGATGCGATCTTCGGCGATCTGGAACAGGTGCTGACCGTCGAAGGCCGTTCCTGCGTGCGCGGCGACCTCAATCGCGCGAACCACTTTCCCGCTCGCAGGATCCAAGGCGTTCAGCCTGTCTCCGGACGCAAACCAGACATGCTGACCGTCGAACGTAACCCCAGCCACCTGGTCGACACCCGGAAAGGGTCCATATTCGCGGAGGACTTCGGCTGCAGATCGTTTCATGCTTCTCCTCCAGGCTCAGATCTGTTGAATTATCCCGACACTAGTAGCCAGATAGTGAGCCGGGGAGTAACAAGATTGTCGGGAATCCCGGCACGGGCGGGGTCATCCAACGGCGCGCTCGCCCGCGACCGAACGATTGCACCTTGCCTGCTGCCGCAAGCTGCTCGAGCGATCGCTGCACGGTGCGCGAGCTGGCTCCGAGCGCAATTGCGAGCGCCGAGCTCGACCACGACTCGCCATCAGCGAGGAAGGCGAGCACCGCTGCATGCTGCTCGTCGACGGGCGGTGCCAGAACCACCACATCGCGTGGGCGGCGCGGCTTAAGCGCAAAGCCTCGCTTGGTCGCGCTCACATCCGCCAGTGACCGCAGCTCCGCGCGAAGCCGACCGACTTCGACCCGCAACCGGGCGCGATGCGATTCATCGGCGTGCTTGCCGCCGAACGCGCGGGCGACGAGCGTGCTTCGCGGCACGTCCGCGGGCCAGGCTTCGCCCAGCGTGCGGGCAAGCGCGAACAAGACCGGGCGCGTCGCGAGCGGGACGATCATGCCGGCGTCCCGCACGATATTGCGGCAGGCGTCGACGACGAGCGCCCCCGACGCCAGCAGCGCTTCGACCTCCTCAAGCAGGAGCGGGCGCTCCTCACCACGCGCGATCAGGCGCGCCGCGGGCGTGTTCATCACGAGGGATGCGCTTTCGACCTCTGCCGTCAGCGCCGGGATGTCCGCCTCGCGGGCGGCATGCTCGGCCCGAGCGAGCGCAGCGCGCGCCGCCTTGGTCCGGAGGCGTCGAATCGCGATCCCCGCAATCACCAGCTCGTGGGCGGCCCTCGACGCGGGTGGGAGCGGTGTGGGATCGAACCCGGCCAACCTGCGCTCGGCCTCGTCGAGGCGTCCGATCAGGAGCAGGCGCCGGACTTCGAGATTGCGCGCATGCGCGGCATTAAAGCGGTCGCCGTGCTTTTCAAGCGTCGCCCGCGCGGCGTCGAGTGCCTTCGCCGGCCACCCGAGGTCACGCGAGACGAGTGCGATCTCGGCTTCGGCGACGACGCACCTCGCGCGGGCCACGGCCTCTTTCGGACCGAAGGCGCGCGCAGCACTTTTGAGGAGAGCCTTTGCTCGAACGAGATCGCCGAGCTGCGCCATGGCGATGCCGCGCAGCGCAAGCGCAGGCGCATCGTCACGCAGGGCGACCCGCTTCAAAGCGCCGAGGGGATCACCCGTTGCGAGGGCGCGCGCCGCAGCGGTGATCAGCGAGTCCATCGGAATCCCGTCACATTTGTAACTCTCACCATTCGATGTCCGGTCCTAATCTATCTCAGGACCAACAGCCAGCGCGCTGTATCGAAACGCGCCGTATCGAAAACGGTGCGAACATCGAGAAAGGAGACGAACGATGCCGACACACAGAACCGGAACACGTGAGGAGTGGCTGGCAGCGCGGCTTGATCTGCTCAAGGCGGAGAAGGAGCTCACGCGACAAAGCGATGAGGTGGCGCGGCGGCGGCAGGAATTATCGTGGGTTCGGATCGACAAGGATTACCGATTCGAGACCGATGAAGGCAGCGCCTCGTTGGCAGACCTCTTCCAAGGACGCTCCCAGCTCCTCGTCTACCACTTCATGTTCGGGCCCGATTACACGGCGGGGTGTCCGGCCTGCTCGGCGATTGCGGACGGATTCGACGGCTTCGTCATCCACCTGGCCAACCACGACGTCACGCTTTCGGCGGTATCGCGGGCACCGCTCGGGAAGCTGAAGGCGTACAAGCGGCGGATGGGATGGACGTTCCCCTGGGCGTCCTCACACGGCGGCGACTTCAATTTCGACTTCGACGTTTCGTTCACCGAGGAGCAGCAGCGCGAGGAAGGCATCGACTACAACTATGTCCGCGAGGCACCTCTCGCCGAGATACCCTCGCGTACGACTGCCGACGGCTCCGAGACGTTCGCTGCAATGAGCGGAACAGACACGGCCACGTACACGCG
>NZ_RZSX01000221.1:0-8006 GCF_004023105.1 Mesorhizobium sp. M5C.F.Ca.IN.020.32.2.1
CCGCATCGTCTGGTCGGTGCCGATCGCGGCGGCCGTTTTGATCTGGGCCGGACGCACGGCGGATTTCAAAGCGGCGTTACGTTCGCCGCGCATCATTTCGATGGCGGCGCTGACGGCGGCGCTGATTTCGGTTAACTGGGGCATCTATGTCTGGGCGATTGCGGTCGACCGCACCATCGAGACCGCGCTTGGTTATTACATCAACCCGCTTGTCAGCGTCGTTGTCGGTGCGCTGCTGCTTGGCGAGCGGCTCGACAGGCTGCAAATCGCGGCGGTGCTGCTGGCGGCCATAGCGGTCGCGGTGCTGACGATCGACGCCGGCAAGCTGCCCTGGGTGTCGCTGGTGCTGGCGTTTTCCTTTGCTGCCTATGCTTTCTTCCGCAAGACGCTGCCAATCGGTCCCAGCCAGGGCTTTTTGCTCGAGGTGCTGTTACTGTCGGTGCCGGCGCTCGGCTACATCATCTTGCTCATCGTCACAGGGCAGGACCATTTCGTCTCCAGTTCCCTGAACGATACCGCATTGCTGATCGGCTGCGGCCCGGTCACCGCCATACCGCTGCTGCTGTTTGCCTTCGGGGCCAAGCTGTTGCGTCTCTCCACAATCGGCATCATGCAGTATATCGCGCCGACCATTGTGTTCCTGATCGCCGTGCTGATTTTCGGCGAACCCTTCGGCAGCACCCAGGCCATCGCCTTCGGCCTGATCTGGACGGCACTGGCGATCTATTCCTGGTCGATGTTTTCTTCGGCGCGCAAGGCCGGCGCTACACCCCGCGCCCCAGCCGCCTGACGAACAGATAGACGACCGCCGCGACGACCAGCGATATCGCCGACGCCACCCAGAAGCCCATCGGCGTCTCGACCAGCGGCAGCCCGCCGACATTCATGCCGAACAGGCCGGAGATGATCGTCATCGGCAACAGCACCGCGGTCATCACCGACAGCATGTAGAGTAACTGGTTCGACTGCGTCGTTAGCTTGGCCATCAGCTCGTCCTGCAGGAGCCGGGCACGTGCCTGCAATTGCTCGCCGTCATGATGCAATGTATGGGCGCGGTGCGAAAGCCGTGCCGCCATGTCGTTGATTTTATCAGGCAAATCGTTGCGATGCGAATGGTCGAGATGGCGGAACAGGCTGGTCAGCGACGCCATCTGCCGATGGATCACCACCAGTTGCCGGCGCGCATCGACCAGCGCCTGCCGCTCATTGTGCCATGCGTCGCAGACGATGCGGTCCTCGATGCCGTCGAGCGTGTCGCCAAGGCCACCGAGTTCCGTCGTCATGCCGTCGAGCGACTGGCCCATGAGGCCTCGATCAGTTCGGCCGGAGAGCGGAACTTGTGCGATCCGTTGTCGATCGCCTTGCGGATATTGTCGACCGATTGCAGCGGTTGCTTGCGCCCGCCGATCAGCATCGTGTCGTTAAGGGCGAAGCGGAAATGGCCGAGCCCGCGCGCCTCCGCCGAATAGTCGTGGCGCAGGTCCGGCAGGTCGCCGTAGAGCCAGTCGCCATCGAGGTCGATGTGGCAGCCATGGTCGGCCGTAAGGAAGGCATCGCGCACCGGTGGCGGCAAAGCCGGCTCGGTGGCAATCTCATGGCGGGCGCGCATGTCGGAAAGCTGATAGCTGCGCCAGATCCAGTGTGTGGCGGCCGGGTCTTTGGTTCGCGCGCCTTCGGCGGTGAAGTGATAGACGAAGAACAGCCCGTGCTCGTCGGGCAGATAAGGCGATAGGTCGGTGCCTTCCGGGTTGAGCGTGATGTTCATGGTCGCGTCGCCAGTCTCGAATACGCCGCCGCGCGGCGGCGACCAGACTGTGATCACTAGCACGGGCGAACCGGTTTCGTGTGACGGTTTTGACTGTCATCCGAGGCGCGCCTACGACGCCGCTGTTTGGGAGGCAATCTGGAATAATACGCCGTTGACTTGCGTTTACGCAAAGAGCACCACGTAAATCCATGTGGAGGACGTCCGATGCATGCCGGCTTCCCACGAAGCGTAGTCATAGCGGTATTGGGAGTCGTCATGGCGAGCTGCGCTGGCCTTTCGGCGCAGAAAACGGGGGCAATAACCGGCTATGGCCCCAACCCCACTTTACCGAAACCAAGACCGACGCTGATCCCGACCGTCAAAATCGCCGAGGCGAAGGGCTGGCAGAAAGGTGGCATGCCAACCCCGGCTCGGGGGCTGATGGTGAACGCCTTCGCCACCGGCCTCGACCATCCGCGCTGGCTGCACGTGCTTCCGAACGGCGACGTGCTGATCGCCGAAACCAATGCTCCTGCCAAGCATGACGAAGGCTTCAGCCTTAGAAAGGTCTTCATGGACCTTGCTATGAAGCGCGCCGGGGCCGCGACCAAAAGCGCCAACCGTATCACGCTCCTGCGCGACACCAATGGCGACGGCATTGCCGATGTGCGCAGGACGTTCGCGGAAGGCCTCAATTCACCCTTCGGTATGACGCTGTCCAAAGGCAAGCTCTTTGTCGCAAATACCGACGCGCTCGTCTCTTTCCCCTACTCCAATGGCCAGACCCGAGTCACAACGCCGCCGGAAAAGATCGTCGACTTGCCGGCCGGAGATCTCAACCATCATTGGACCAAGGACGTGATCGCAAGTCCGGATGGACGCAACCTCTATGTCACCGTCGGCTCCAACAGCAATGTTGGAGAAAATGGCATGGCCGCGGAGAAGAATCGCGCCGCCGTCCTTGAAGTGGACCGGTCGACCCGCCGCACCCGGGTCTTCGCGTCAGGGCTGCGCAACCCGAACGGGCTGTCCTGGAACCCTGAAACTGGCGAGCTTTGGGTCGCCGTGAACGAGCGGGACGAGATCGGCGACGATCTCGTCCCGGATTACATGACCTCGGTTCGTGACGGCGCTTTTTACGGCTGGCCCTACAGCTATTTCGGGCAGAACATCGACGAACGCGTCAAGCCGCAGCGCCCCGATCTCGTGGCGAGGGCGGTAAAGCCCGATTATGCGCTGGGTTCCCATACCGCCTCGCTGGGACTGACCTTCTCCAAAGGCACGTCGCTCGGCCCGGCCTACGGCAACGGCGCCTTCGTCGGCCAGCACGGCTCGTGGAACAGAAGCGTGTTCAGCGGTTACAAGGTGATCTTCGTGCCGTTCCGCGAGGGTAAACCGAGCGGTCCCCCAAAAGATGTGCTCGCTGGCTTTATCGGGCGTGATAGCAAGGCGATGGGCCGTCCGGTGGGCGTTGCGATCGATCGGAGCGGCGCACTGCTCGTCGCCGACGATGTCGGCAATGTCATCTGGCGGGTCCGCCGGGCAAGTCGCCGACTTGCGGGGGGAGTAGGGGAGTAGGATCGCGCTTCATGAGCGCGGCTTTCACTACCTACTGCCCTACTGCCCTACTGCCCTAAAGCTTGTCGATTACCGACTGCACACCTTCGGTCGGTGCGTCGACCGATGATCCGGCGACTATGATGGCGGCGACGATCGCTTCCGGATCGTCGACCACCAGCGGCTTGACCCGCTGCGCGCTGTGGATGAAGCCTTCGGCCATCATATGGTCGAGCAGCGCCAGCATCGGATCCCAGAATCCCCCGACGTTGCCGAAGACGATCGGTTTGCGATGATGGCCGAGCTGGCCCCAGGTCATGATCTCGATGATTTCCTCGACCGTGCCGATGCCGCCCGGCAGCGCCACAAACGCGTCGGATTTCTCGAACATCGTATGTTTACGCTCGTGCATGTTGTCGGTGACCACGAGCTCGTCGAGCCGGTTAAGCGCGGTTTCGGTGGCCTCCCTGTTGATCAGGAAGCGCGGAATGATGCCCGTCACCTTGCCGCCGGCCCGCAACGCCCCTTCGGCAACGGCTCCCATGATGCCCCTGGTGCCGCCGCCATAGATCAGACGCAGGCCGGACTTGGCGATCGAACGCCCAAGGAGGTGTCCGGCCTTGGCATAGGTTTCATCGCGGCCTGGAGACGAGCCGCAATAGACGCAGATGGATCGAATCGTGTTCATGAGATGATTGGTGATTGGGTCTTTATTCGCGGTCAAGCCCGGGCGGGCTTTTTCTTGCTGGCCTCCTTTTTCTTGTCGGCCCCCTTTTTCTTGTCGGTTTGGGCAAAACAGGGTAGACCGGCATTAGGTGGCTAAGGGCAGGGAAATATGACAATTAATCCAGTAAAGGCGCTTTTGTTCGCCATCGGCGGCTCCGTCGCCGCGGCGGGAACCGCCTATGTATCGGGCGCGCTCGACCCGTATGTCAATCGCGCGCCACCGGCGGAAGTGGCATCGCTGACGCCGCCGGCGGAGAAGCCGGCCAAGCCGGTGACCGATGGATCGGTTTCGCCCGCGCCGGCCACAGATGCGATGGCACCGGCAGCGCCGGCCACGGCTGATGCGATCGCGCCGACCTTCGATATTGTTCGGGTCGAGATCAAGGGCTCTATCGTCGTCGCCGGCAATGCCGCACCCAACGCCAAGGTCGAGATTCTCAACGGTTCGACGGTTCTCGGCTCGACGGTCGCCGGCGCCGATGGTGCTTTTGCCATCGTTCTCGACGATCCGCTGAAACCCGGCGATTACACGATCGCGCTGCGCTCAATGACCGGCAATGTCGTGACCCCCTCGGCGCAGACAGCCGTCGTCTCGATTCCCCAGAGTCCTGCTGGCCAGGTGCTGGCGATGATCGAGGAGCCGGGCAAGGCCTCCGAATTGCTCACCGTTCCTACACCCGAGAAGAAGCCTGAAGCGCCTGTTGGCGACAAGGCGGCCGCCCCGGCTGCCGAGGACTCCGCTGCCGGGGACCCCGCTGCCGCAGCACCGGCCCCAGGCGCACCGGCTGCCACGGCGCCGGCCACTGCCGAAGTCGCCCCCGCGCCGGCTCCGGACATGCCTGTCGCACCGGCGACACCAGCTGCAGGGCCAAAGATCGTCGTCGAAGCCATCGAGATCGACGGCAACAAGATCTTCGTCGCCGGGCTCGCCGATCCCGGCCGCAAGGTGCGCGCCTATGCCAACGATATCTTGCTCGGCGACGCGAAAACTTCGCCCGACGGCCACTTCCTGGTCGAGGCGACGCGCAGCATTCCCGTTGGCACCTACACCATCCATGTCGACGCACTCGATGCCGACGGGGCAAAGGTGCTGGCCCGCGCCGCCGTGCCTTTCGAGCGCGAGCCGGGCGAGTCGGTCGCCGCCGTGGCGCCCGTCGAGCAGAAGCCTGCCACGCCATCCTCCGCCGCTGGCCCGCCTGCTGCAATCGGAGCCGAAGGGCCCGCAGTTGCCGCCACATCGGCTGGAATTCCCGAGACCGCGGCGCCGAAGCTCGAACACGCCGACAGCGCCGTTATTATCCGCCGCCACGATACGCTGTGGCAGATCTCGCGGCGCGTCTATGGCCAAGGCGTGCGCTATTCGACCATCTACCTCGCCAATCAGGATCAGATCAGGAATCCCGACCGCATCTGGCCGGGGCAGGTGTTCAAGGTCCCGGAAAAATCGCAGGAAGGCGAAGCCGCCAACCTCAAGGCGATGGGCGACCAGATGACGACAGCCCCGACGAAGGCTGATTAGAAATCTTTTTCTTTCTTTCCGCCCTCTTGCGGAAAGCTCGTCCATCGTCTATCGCCGATAAACGATGAATGCGCCCTTGACCGAGAAGACTTGCGGCTTCGCCGACAGCCAGTCCGTAGCCGCGAAGCTCGCCGCGCTTTCGCATCCGGCCCGGATCGAGATCCTCAGGCACCTTTCGGCCAGCCGCTCCTGCTGCTGCCGGGAGGTCGTCGACCATCTCGACCTGGCGCAGTCCACGGTTTCACAGCACCTGAGGGTATTGGTCGACGCAGGGCTCGTCCGCTACAAGCCGGACCGGCAACGCTCGCGCTATGAAGTCGACAGCGATGCGCTCGCCAATGTTTCCGCATCGCTGGCCGCGCTCGTCAATTCGTGCTGCTCCGGCCGCTAGATCATGGTCCCGAATCGAAGGACCGCGTCAGCGAAAAGTGGCCGGTTTTCGGAAAAGATGGCGGTCAAGCAGTAAGATATAAGAAAAAGGCGATAAAAATGGCCGAAAAAACCGTTTCCGCTGAATCCGGTTCGACCTTCAAGACATTGCGCAATCTTTGGCCATACATGTGGCCGGCCGACCGTGGTGACCTCAGGGCACGGGTGGTGTGGGCGACCGTGCTTTTGGTCGTCGCCAAGCTGACACTGGTTGCCGGCCCCTATTTCTTCAAATGGGCAACCGATGCGCTGGCTGGTGACGCCAAGTCGGTGCCGCCGCTGCCGGCTTTCCTGCTGGCGCCGGTCATGCTGGTCATCGCCTACAATGTCGTGCGGCTGGTGCAACTCGGTTTCAACCAGTTGCGCGACGCGCTGTTTGCCCGCGTCGGACAGTATGCGGTGCGCCAGCTCGCCTTCCGCACGTTCATCCACATGCATCGACTGTCGCTGCGCTTCCATCTCGAGCGCCGCACTGGCGGCCTGTCGCGCATCATCGAGCGCGGAACCAAGGGCATCGAGACGATCGTCCGCTTCACCGTGCTCAACACCTTGCCGACCATCCTCGAATTCGCGCTGACAGCGGGCATCTTCGCCGTCACCTATGGATGGAAATACGTGGCTGTGGTGGCGGTGACGGTCTGGCTCTACATCTGGTTCACCATCAGGGCGAGCGACTGGCGCATCGTCATTCGCCGCGACATGAACGACAGCGACACCGACGCCAGCACCAAGGCGATCGACTCGCTGCTCAATTTCGAGACGGTCAAATATTTCAACAACGAGAGCATGGAAGCCAAGCGCTTCGACCGTTCGATGGCGCGCTACGAGGCCGCCGCCACCAGGATATGGACCTCGCTCGGCTGGCTGAACTTCGGCCAGGGCGTCATCTTCGGTCTCGGCACGGTTATCGTCATGTGCCTTTCGGCGCTGGAGGTGCAGGCTGGTACGCAGACGGTTGGCGACTTCGTCTTCATCAACGCCATGCTAATCCAGCTTTCGGTCCCACTCAACTTCATCGGCTTCATCTATCGCGAAATCCGCCAGGGCCTGACCGACATCGAGCAGATGTTCGATCTGCTCGATGTGCCGCAGGAGATCGTCGACAAGCCGGGTGCCAAGCCGCTGGTCGTCGGCGCCGGCAAGGTCGAGTTCCGCGACGTGCACTTTTCCTACGATCCCAACCGCAAGATCCTGAAAGGCATCAGCTTTGAAGTGCCGGCCGGCAAGACGGTTGCCATTGTCGGGCCATCGGGCGCCGGCAAGTCGACCATTTCGCGGCTCCTGTTCCGCTTTTACGACATCCAGGGCGGCAAGATTCTGATCGATGGCCAGGACATTCGCGACGTGACGCAGGAGAGCCTGCGCGCGGCGATCGGCATGGTGCCGCAGGATACCGTGCTGTTCAACGACACCATCGCCTACAACATCCGCTACGGCCGCGTCGATGCCAGCGAGGAGGATGTGCGCAAGGCGGCAGAACTCGCTCAGATCGGGCCGTTCATCGAACGTCTGCCCGACGGCTACCGGTCGATGGTCGGCGAGCGTGGGCTGAAACTGTCCGGTGGCGAGAAGCAGCGTGTGGCGATCGCCCGCACCATTTTGAAGGCGCCGCCGATCCTGATGCTCGACGAGGCGACCTCGGCTCTCGACAGCCATACCGAACAGGAGATCCAGGCGGCGCTCGACCTCGTCAGTAAGGGCCGCACGACCATCGTCATCGCCCACCGGCTGTCGACGGTGATTTCGGCCGACGAGATCATCGTGCTGCAGGACGGCCAGATCGCCGAGCGTGGCACGCATGCCGCCTTGATGCGCAAGGCCGGTCTGTACGCGTCGATGTGGGACCGCCAGCGTGAGGCAACCGAGGCCGAGGAGCGGCTGCGCATTGCTCGCGAGCGCGACGAGTTCGGCGTCGTTGTCCGCCGCCGCCCCTCCGAGGTGTCGTAGCCCTTATGGCCAGCCGGCGCCCGGCGCGGAAGCCTCGATGCTGAGCACCTGGCCGGTGCGGGCATCGCTGATCATGTGTTC
>NZ_RZSX01000222.1:0-7977 GCF_004023105.1 Mesorhizobium sp. M5C.F.Ca.IN.020.32.2.1
CCACGGTATGGATGCAGCGCCGCATCTTCAACGACTGCGGCTTCCTGATGGATTGTTGTGTCTGTCGTGCTCTGCTATTTCGCTGTCCTTCAAGGCTGGCGAGTCTGGTGGAACCTGCGCGTCATTGGCTGTGGTAGCTTGATGCTCAAAAATGGAGCGCCCCGCGGAAAGCCGCTCTCAGATTTCCAAAAAGCCTTGCTGGTCCAAAAGAGCACTTCGCATCTCGACACCAAAATGGGCGAGGAAAACTGACGTCTGACAGGGATGTGTATGCAACAGCCGATTTGCGGCACCAGGAAACGACCGCGTTCAGGCTGGAGATCGACGACCAACGGCTCCTCGATTTCCGCATTCAGGCCACGACGATCGACCGCTTTCCAAGCTCTTCCTGTGCGGGCGGATGCCGGCAAACAGCAGCACAGGGTCAGGGAAACCGCGAGCGGGCCTGCTTGATCGCCATGATCACATTGCCGCTGTTGCGCGTGCGGACCGGAATGCATTCGGTCCAGCCGGTGGCAATTTCGGTCAGCACCATCGTCTGCACGAAGCTCCCCGACCAAGACGTGCCCGAATGCGCTCAACAAAGCCGGGCGGCGGATCTTTCCAATCGCCGAGGTGCGGGCTTGCACCGAGCGGCGAACTGCCGAACTCATTCCTGCCCGGCGGCGCTGGCCGCCGCGAGCGACGATGCGGACCTCAGCCGCTCCGAAGCCTCCCACAACACGATGAGCGCCTCGCGGACATCGCTGCCGTAACAGCGGCTGCGGCTCTTGCTCGCAGACGGCCTCTGCTCACGACGGTTCATAAGACGGATCGCGCGCGCTTGCGATAATAGCCGATTACCGCCCCGAACTCATTCAGAATGCGCCGCTTGTCAACGCCGCGATAACGCTCCACGATCGCCGCTTCAGTTCCGACCGTGTCGCCATGCTGAGCCGCGCCATACTTCCCCCGAACCGGAATGGCACGACCTGTCCAATGCGGCTCGTTGCCTTCGTTAATTCGCTGACCGGAAAGGTACCGGAAGTCGTCTAACGCATCTTACCCGCTGAAACGGCGGCAACACCTCGACCTCAATCGCAGATCTTAGGAAATAGACGATCGCGTGGGGGCCTGTGAGCATCCGTTCACCGGATTTCCGTCATCGGCTGAGGCGAATTGCCACCATCGACCGTTATCGGATGGGCCGCGATACGTCGCCGTATCATGATTAGGGGGCGCACCTAGCGGAGCCATAGCTCTCCACCCAGCCATGTTCCCCTCGTTGGAAGATGTCCGGCGGACCAGAGGGGTGCTGTCCCGTCAGCTTTTCCTGAAGAGCGGCCAAGGCAATCCCTACCAATCCATCACCACCTTCCCCGAATTGCCGCTCTTCATCGCCTCGAAACCGTCGAGGTAGTCATCGACCCCGATGCGGTGTGTGATCAGGCCCGACACGTCGAGAGGACCCTGCACCAGCGCGATCATCTTGTACCAGGTCTCGAACATCTCGCGGCCGTAGATGCCCTTGAGATGCAGCATCTTGAAGATGACCTTGTTCCAGTCGATCTCGAAGCCGGTCGGCGCAATGCCCAGAATGGCGATCTTGCCGCCATTGTTCATGGTATCGATCATGTCGCGGAAGGCGGGGGCTGCGCCCGACATTTCGAGGCCGACGTCAAACCCCTCGGTCATGCCGAGCGCCGGCATGACGTCGCGCAGCTTTTCCTTCGAGGCGTCGACGACATGCTGGACGCCGAGCTTTTTCGCCAGTGCCAGCCGCACCGGGTTGATGTCAGTGATGACCACTTTGCGCGCACCGACGCATTGGGCGACGAGCGCGCCCATGATGCCGATCGGCCCGGCGCCAGTCACCAGCACGTCCTCGCCGACCAGATCGAAGGACAATGCGGTGTGGACGGCATTGCCCAAGGGATCGAAGATCGCGGCAATCTCATCGGGCACATCGTCGGGGATCGGCACGACATTGTGCTGCGGGATCGCCAGATACTCGCCGAACGCGCCCGGACGGTTGACGCCGACGCCGAGTGTGTTGCGGCACAGATGCCCTCGCCCGGCGCGACAGTTGCGGCAATGGCCGCAGACGATGTGGCCTTCGCCCGATACACGCTGGCCGACCTTGTATTCGGTGACCGCTGCGCCGAAATCGGCAACGGTGCCGACGAATTCATGGCCCGTCACCATCGGCACCGGCACCGTCTTCTGCGCCCACTGGTCCCAATTGTAGATGTGCACGTCGGTGCCGCAGATCGCCGTCTTCTTGATCTTGATCAGCACGTCGTTGGGGCCGATTTCCGGCACCGGCACCTCTTCCATCCAGATGCCCGGTTCGGCCTTGGCCTTCACAAGCGCCTTCATCATGTTCGACATCAGGATTTCCCTATTCCGTGATTGCGCTTCTGGCGAGATAGCCTGCACAACGGGAAGGTAGGCCACTAACTCGTTTGAACGTCCGGAATGGTCAGCCCCGCCTGCTCGGCCTCGCGGCGCAAATTCTGACGGGGCCTGGGGCCGATCTGCTGGATCACCAATCCGGCTGCCAGTGAGCCAAGGTCGCCGCAGGTCTGCAAGTCACGGCCTTGCGTGTAGCCATGCAGGAAGCCGGCGGCATAGAGATCGCCGGCGCCCGTCGTGTCGATCAGCTCCTTGATGGCGGTCGCCTTGATCACCACGGTCTCGTCGCCGCGCACGATCACCGAGCCTTTTTCCGATCGGGTCACGGCGGCGATGCGGCAATCCTTGCGAATCTGCGCCAGCGCTTCGTCGAACGACGCCGTCTGGTAAAGCGATTTGATCTCGTGGCTGTTGGCAAAGACGATGTCGACGGTACCCGAACGCATCAGCTCGAGGAACTCGTCGCGGTAGCGGTCGACGCAGAACGAATCCGACAGGGTCATCGACACTTCGCGGCCTGCCGCGTGCGCCAGCATCGCCGTCTGGCGGATTGCTTCCTTGGCGCGCGGCGGATCCCACAGATAGCCTTCGAAATAGGTGACCTTGGCGCCAGAGGCCTTGTCCGCCTCGACATCCTCAGGCCCGAGCTCGACGCAGGCGCCGAGATAGGTGTTCATCGAGCGCTCGCCGTCGGGCGTGACGAAGATCATCGAGCGCGCCGTCGGCGGTTCACCCTTGAGCGGCGTGGTGTCGAAGGCGACGCCTTGCGCATGGATGTCGTGGGCGTAGATTTCGCCCAGCGCATCGTTGGAGACCTTGCCGAAGAAGGCGGCGCGGCCGCCAAAGCTGGCGACGCCGGCCGCCGTGTTGCCGGCGCTGCCGCCGGAGGCCTCGATCGCCGGACCCATGCGGCTGTAGAGCAGCTCGGCGCGCCTTGTGTCGATGAGGTTCATCGCTCCCTTGATGATGCCGTTGGTCTCGAGGAATGCCTCGTCGCACTGGGCGATGATGTCGACAATGGCATTACCGATGCAGAGCACGTCATAATCCGCATCAAAATCTCCGCCAAAAACCCGAGCCGGCTTCTTGCCATGCCGGCCGGGCGTGGTCTCGCGAGTTGAAATGGGTTGCCGCATGCGCTTGATCCAGCCGCCCTCACGCAGCTGCCGGTCCTGCTTCACGCAGCAAATCGTCAGCTTTGTCCGTCTTCTCCCAGGTGAACTCAGGCTCTTCACGCCCGAAGTGTCCGTATGTCGCCGTCTTGCGGTATATCGGGCGTAAGAGATCAAGCATCTTGATGATGCCTTTCGGTCGGAGATTGAAAACCTCGAGAACAAGGCGCTCGATCCTTTTTTCCTCGATCCTTGCGGTTCCGAAAGTATTGACCATGACAGAAACCGGACTGGCCACGCCGATCGCGTAGGCAAGCTGAACCTCGCAGACCTCCGCAAGGCCGCTGGCAACGATGTTCTTCGCGACATACCGGGCGGCATAGGCCGCCGAGCGGTCAACCTTGGATGGGTCCTTGCCCGAAAAGGCACCGCCGCCGTGACGCCCGGTCCCACCGTAGGAATCGACGATGATCTTCCGTCCTGTGAGGCCGCAGTCGCCGGCAGGCCCACCGACCACGAACCGCCCTGTTGGGTTGACCAGAAATCTGATCCCCGAAGTATCCAGGTGGGCCGGCAGGACCGGTTTTATGATCTCCTCAATGACGCCTTCGCGGACCGTGGCTTGTGAGACCGCTTCGTCATGCTGCGTCGACAGGACTATGGTATCCAGCGCCACCGGGCGGAGCCCTTCGTAGCGTACGGACACTTGAGATTTCACGTCCGGACGCAGCCAGCCAAGCTGTCCCGCTTTCCGGACCTCGGCCTGTCTTTTCGTCAAATGGTGAGCGAGTTGGATCGGCAGGGGCATCAATGTATCCGTCTCGTTGCATGCGAATCCAAACATGATGCCCTGATCCCCTGCCCCCTGCCCGAGATCCTGCCCTCGTCCTTCATCAACGCCCTGGCTTATGTCGGGCGACTGCTCGGTGAGGGCCAGAACGACGGCGCAACGTCGACCATCAAAGCCAATCGCATCATCGTCGTAGCCAATATCGAGTATCGTATCGCGGGCGACTTGGCTGTAATCGATGTGGGCATGGCTGGTGATCTCGCCAGCCACAACGACCATCCCCGTCTTCACCAACACTTCACAGGCGACGCGCGCCTTCGGATCGGTGCGCAGGACCGCATCGAGAATGGCATCGGAGATGTTGTCTGCCATCTTATCGGGGTGTCCCGCGCCGACGGATTCGGAAGAGAACACGAACTGCCTGGTCATAAAAATGCCCTCGCTTCAAGTGCTGGAGTTAGTGAGGAGTTTCTGGATTGGGGTGGCTTATCGGTCGGGGATGCCGGGAACATCGAACGCAGTGCAGAAGTCGGCAACGTCTCTTCGTACGCTCGCATGAACTTCCTGGTCATCGGGCTGGCGGCAGACCGAGTCGATGAAAGCGGCGATCTGCACCATCTCCGTTTCGCGCATGCCCATGGACGTCACCGCTGGCGTCCCTAAGCGGATGCCGCTTGTCAGCGCCGGATGCCGCCGGTCGCCCGGGACCATATTGAAATTCGCAATGATGCCTGCACGCGATAAGCGCTCCGCATAGGCTTTGCCTGACAGCGGCCGGTCCCGAAGATCAAGGATCAGCATGTGATTGTCAGTGCCCCCGGTGACGAGTTCATAACCTCGCTCCAGAAGCGCCTGGGCCAGAGCCTTGGCGTTGTGGACGATCTGCTGACCGTAGACACGAAAGGACGAGTTCGCTGCTTCCTGCAAAGCGACGGCAAGCGCGGCGATAGTATTCATATGCGGTCCGCCTTGCAGAAGAGGGAACACGGCGCGGTCTATACGTTTGGCCAGATTGTGTTTGCTCTTCGGATGATGGAGGGGCTGATAACGGTCTTCATTCCTTGATAAAATGAAGCCACCCCGGGGACCGCGGATCGACTTGTGAGAGGTGCTGGTGACCACATCGCAATGGGGCACGGGGTTCGGATGCACTCCTGCGACAACCAGGCCGCTGATGTGGGCGATGTCAGCCACCAGATACGAGTTCACCTCCGAAGCAATTTCGGCCATTGCCGCGTAGTCAAAAATACGCGGATAAGCAGTTCCGCCGACCCAAATTAGCTTCGGGCGTTCCCGCTTGGCGGTCTCGCGCAAGTGGTCATAGTCAATTTGCTGTGTCTTTTCGTGCAGCCTGTACGGGACGCGCTGATAATCGCTGCCGGAAAAATTGACGGACCAACCGTGAGTCAGATGGCCGCCTTCGGGTAAAGGCAAGCCCATCACTTTGTCACGGGGGCTCAAAAGCGCGCGATAGACAGCCTGGTTGGCTGGCGAGCCTGAATAAGGCTGGACGTTGGCGTGTTCACTGCCAAATAGCGCTTTCAGGCGCTCGATCGCGAGGGTCTCAAGCTCATCGACGATCTCGTTTCCGGCGTAGTAGCGCGCACCGGGGTATCCCTCGGCATACTTGTTGGTGAAAATCGACCCGGTCGCTTCCAACACCGCCGAGGAGGCAAAGTTCTCGGAGGCGATCAGTTTGAGAGTTGTCCGCTCCTGGCGCTCCTGTCTTAGAAGCAGTTCGCGAACGCGGGAGTCGACGGCGGCTAAGTGAGGCCGCCCGTAAGTGTCGGGCTGCGCGATGGCGCCGCCGGCGGAGTTATCCATGGTAGTCGCGCTCCATTTGGACTGATCTATTTCACGATCAAGCAGGCGGTCCCTTCAACCGCGCGTCTTGTATTGCTTCCAGGCGTTGTAGGTCTCTTTTATGATGACCATCATCGTGGGGCAGGAGATCGACCACCAATTGAGCCAGCCCGCCATCCTTGCCTCCTGCTTGCATATGGTACGAAGACTGCGGACGTTGTTCGTTGCAGCAAAGAAAGTTGGCTCTGACCAGCCGCCGGACGTGGCGTCGAACCTGCTCGCGAGGCAGACTGGTAATATCGGCCAGCTCGCCGACGGTTAGATCCGCATGCGCGCAAAGGCCCAGGATTCGAAGGCGATCAAGATGCGCTGCCGTCCTTACGCGATTTACCAGTGTCAACATTGGTTGGCATCAACCCGGACGGGATGCAGCAAGCCGCTAGCCCTTCTATCCCCATCAATCCGCATGAGATCTCTTCTCGTCATTTGCTGTAAATCCGCTGGTATGGATGCTAATGGAAGATGGATCACAGTCCTTTCTACGACTAAGACGCCAGATATTGGGGCTAATGTACCACCTGACAGGAGACTACGCTCACGAACATTATGTGAATTTTTTTTAACGTTGCTGAGAATCAAGGGTGAGGTTTGGCGAATGTCTCGCCGTCGACTGTCGAATCCTGCCCGACGGGATTATGGGGTGCGTAGCCTGCTTGTCCTTTCCACATGACCAGCGACGATGGGGCGAAGGCGGCAGACATAGCTCTGGAGCATGCTGCGGTGTCTTTGGCCTGAAGCCGAGGAAGGCGGACCGTGGCTTCCGCGCCGCTGCCGGGAGCCCCCGAACAGGCCAAGTGGATCAGCCGGGTGTTGCCGTCATAGAGCGTGAGACCCAAAGCTGGCCAGCCGCGCCCTGAGGCTGACGCACCGCTCAGCGTCCACCTTGCTCTCGAAGCCCATCGGCATAGCGCCGATAACGACTTGACCGCGTGCGTGTCGACGAGCGATCGGTGAGCGCAAGGATCGAGGGTGCAGTGCAGGATAATGCTGTTTTAAATCAGCGCTGTTTTCAGCCGACTGCCTTGAGCGTGGGCACAAGGATATAGGCCGCAGGAGATCATCGTCTGGCTGTTCGGGAGGCCGCCCTGGGCGCGCGACAGCCGTTCCTTCGGCTGCGCCAGCTCCGCCACCATCCGCGCCGTGCCTTCCGGAGACCATTCCCGCTGCCGGCCGGCGCCCGTGAAAACCTCGACCCGGCGCACCGGCTCGAGATGGCTGGGCTCAGCGTAACTCTGAAGTCGTCATATACCGAAGCCTTCACAGACTTCGGACATCTCCCTCACAGTCCGATCAAGATGGCGTCAGGAACACCGCTTGCGTTGATGCGGATGAACCCCTGCTTGTGCCACAATGACCCTTATCTCAGCGCGCGAGCCAAAGCTTCCGCGCAAGGCGACGGCTAGGATAAGGCAATGCCGACGAAGGGCACATTGCTTGCCACACTCTGGAATGATGGCATGCTCGGAAGGCCTAGGTTTTGCTCAGGGCCGCCTGCAAGGCGCGCTTGGAGGTTATTCACATAGCCTTCTGCGTAGTCCTGCGCCGTCGAGACCGAAAGATCAATGCCTGCCGCCAAGGCCTCTTCCATCAGGTGCTTTACGAGCCCATTTCGAATGGCCAGCTTGACCTCGGGGCCTGCGATAAGGCCGATCGCCTGCGCGGCCATATTGAGGCCAGCTTCCTCCAGCGCTCGCTTCATATCGCCTCCGTTAATGGCCGTACGCAGGAGATTGGCTGCTTGCGACTCAGCCTCGAGAACCATCGAGGCAAGATCGGCTACTTGTCCGAGGCCCGGAATGAAGCTGAGCAGTCCCACCG
>NZ_RZSX01000223.1:0-7966 GCF_004023105.1 Mesorhizobium sp. M5C.F.Ca.IN.020.32.2.1
CACTACAACTTCCCTCCCTATTCGGTCGGCGAAACCGGTCGCATGGGTTCGCCCGGCCGCCGCGAAATCGGCCACGGCAAGCTGGCTTGGCGCGCGATCCGCCCGATGCTGCCGACATCAGACCAGTTCCCCTACACGCTGCGCGTCGTCTCGGAGATCACCGAGTCCAACGGTTCGTCGTCGATGGCCACCGTCTGTGGCACCTCGCTGGCGCTGATGGATGCCGGCGTGCCGCTGGCGAAGCCGGTCGCCGGCATTGCCATGGGTCTGATCAAGGAAGGCGAGCGCTTCGCGGTGCTCTCCGACATTCTCGGCGACGAGGATCATCTCGGCGACATGGACTTCAAGGTTGCCGGCACCGCCAACGGCATCACCTCGCTGCAGATGGACATCAAGATCGAAGGCATCACCGAGGAGATCATGAAGATCGCGCTGGACCAGGCCAAGGACGGCCGCCAGCATATCCTCGGCGAAATGGGCCATGCGCTCTCCGGCGCGCGTTCCGAACTCGGCGAATTCGCGCCGCGCATCGAGGTCATGCACATCCCGACCGACAAGATCCGCGACGTGATCGGCTCGGGCGGCAAGGTCATCCGCGAGATCGTCGAAAAGACCGGCGCCAAGATCAACATCGAGGACGACGGCACGGTCAAGATCGCTTCGTCCAACGCCAAGGAGATCGAGGCGGCCAAGAAGTGGATCCACACCATCGTCGCCGAGCCGGAAGTCGGCGAGATCTACGAGGGCACGGTCGTCAAGACCGCCGACTTCGGCGCTTTCGTCAACTTCTTCGGTCCGCGTGACGGCCTCGTCCACATCTCGCAGCTCGCCAATGACCGCGTCGCCAAGACTTCTGACGTCGTCAAGGAAGGCGACAAGGTCTGGGTCAAGCTGATGGGCTTCGACGAGCGCGGCAAGGTCCGCCTGTCGATGAAGGTCGTCGACCAGGCCACCGGCAAGGAAATCGCCCGCGACAAGAAGGCCGAAGGCGAAGAAGACGCCGCCTGAGCGATCTGACGGTACAATCGAAGCGGGCGCGCCGACAGGTCGCGCCCGTTTTCATTTTCACGACAAGCCCAGCTGCATTTCGAGGTCGAAAAATGTCCGCCGAGCCGCTGAAGACACTGTTCCATCCGTTCGAGGCCGAGGCTGTCTCCCTGCCGCGTAAGGGCGAGCGTGTCCTCTTTCTGGGCGCCGAACCGGGTTTCCGCCTGCCCGAAGGCTTCGATGCAGCACTGCATCTGGTGCAAGGCTTCCGCCCGCATTTTCGCGCGCTGCAGGGGGCGGGCTTCGCGGTAATGCCGCGCCTGGAAGGCGACGGTTTCGACGCGGCATTGGTGCTTGCCGGCCGTCATCGCGGGCAAAACGAATTGCGCATCGCTGAGGCGATCGAGCGTGTCAGGCCCGGCGGATCGATTGTCGTCGCCGGCGCCAAGGACGATGGCATTGCCAGCCTGCGCAAGCGCATCGACGAACTTGTGCCGCTCGATGGCCATTTGCCGAAGCATCACGGCATCGCCTTCTGGTTCCGTCGACCGGCCAACGCCGCGGTAGCGGCAGCGCTTTGCGCCGCCAATCCGACCCTTCTGGTCGAGGGCCGTTTCCGCACCGCGCCAGGCATGTTCTCTTTCGACAAGATCGATGCAGGTTCTAGATTGCTGGTGGACAATCTGCCCGGCGACCTGCGTGGCAACATTGCCGATTTCTGCGCCGGCTGGGGCTATGTGGCGGCCGAGGTCGCCGCCCGCTCACCTGGCATTTCGGCGCTCGATCTCTACGACGCCGAGTTCGATGCGCTGGAGGCGGCGAAAGGCAATATCGGCAATACAGCGGCGGAACCAAATTTCTTCTGGATCGATCTTTTGTGCGAGCCGGTAGAGCGGCGCTATGACGCCATCGTCATGAACCCGCCCTTCCATCGCAGCCGGGCAGCCGAGCCGGAAATCGGCGCCGGCATGATCCGCGCCGCGGCAAAGGCGCTGAAGCCGGGTGGGCGGCTGTTCATGGTGGCGAACCGTCAGCTTCCCTACGAGCCGGTGCTGACGGCCGCCTTCTCCAGCCATGCCGAGATCGCCCGCGATGGCCTGTTCAAGGTTCTCGCGGCGCGCCGCTGAACGCGGAGTTCAGTGCAGATCGGCAGGCGCCCGTTCGCGAATCTATGGCCGCGCTCTTCGACCAGTCTGCTTGCCGGCAAGGCCGCCGCATTTTTACGGGCCGAATTAATCTCGTACGTTGTCGGTCTGCTTCAACTCGTCGAGCGTCGGCATCGAGACGATGTGGTAGCCGGAATCGACATAGTGGATTTCGCCGGTGACGCCCGACGACAGGTCGGACAGGAGATAGAGGGCGGAGCCACCGACTTCGTCGATGGTCACTGTACGGCGCAGCGGCGAGTTGCGCTGCTGGTAGGAAAACATATGGCGTGCGTCGGAAATCCCGGCGCCGGCCAGCGTCCGCACCGGTCCCGCCGATATGCCGTTCACCCTGATGCCGCGTGGGCCGTAGTCGTTGGCAAGATAGCGGACGCTTGCTTCCAGCCCGGCCTTGGCCACGCCCATAACGTTGTAGTTCGGCATGACGCGGACGGAACCCGCATAGGTCAGCGTGATCATCGAGCCGCTGTCCTTCATCAGCCTGGCGGCATGACGGGCGACCTCGGTGAAGGAGTAGCAGGAGATGACCATGGTGCGGATGAAATTGTCGCGGCTGGTGTCGGCGTAGGGGCCCTTCAGCTCGTTCTTGTCGGAAAAGCCGATGGCATGAACGACGAAGTCCAGCCCGCCCCAGGCCTTGTCCAAGGTCTCGAAGGTAGCGGCAACCGATGCGCTGTCCTCGACATCGCAAGGGACGACCAGCGACGCGCCGATCTTGTCGGCGAGCGGCTTGACCCGGCGCCCGAAGGCTTCGCCCTGATAGGTGAAGGCGAGTTCCGCCCCATGTTCGGACAGTTTCCGGGCGATGCCCCAGGCGATCGAATGGTCGTTGGCGACACCCATGACAAGCCCGCGCTTGCCCTTCATCAATCCGTCCATGGTCGGCAATCCTTATGCGGAATAGCGCTGGAAAATCAGCGTTGCGTTGGTGCCGCCGAAACCGAACGAATTGGACAAAACGGTGTCGATCCTGGCATCGTCGATGCGTTCCCGCACGATCGGCATGCCTTCGAATTCCGGATCAAGCTGCTCGATATGGGCGCTCTCGCCGATGAAGCCGCCTTGCATCATCAGGATCGAGTAGATCGATTCCTGCACGCCGGCCGCACCCAGCGAATGGCCGGTCAGTGATTTCGTCGAGGTGATGAAAGGCATCTTTTCGCCGAACACCTCGCGGATCGCGCCCATTTCCCTGGAGTCGCCGACCGGCGTTGAGGTGCCGTGCGTGTTGATGTAGTCGACCGGCGAAGAGACAGTCGCCAGCGCCTGCCGCATGCAGCGCACCGCACCCTCGCCCGAGGGCGCCACCATATCGTAGCCGTCGGAGGTCGCGCCATAGCCGACGACCTCGGCGTAGATCTTGGCGCCGCGCGCCTTGGCGTGCTCGAGCTCTTCCAGGACCAGCACGCCGGCGCCGCCGGCAATGACGAAGCCGTCGCGATCGACGTCATAGGCGCGCGAGGCGGCCGATGCCCGGTCGTTGAACTTGGAGGACATGGCGCCCATCGCGTCGAACAGATCCGACATCGTCCAGTCGAGATCCTCATGGCCGCCGGCGAAGACCATGTCCTGCTTGCCCCACTGGATAAGTTCGTAGCCATTGCCGATGCAATGCGCCGATGTCGAGCAGGCCGAAGAGATCGAATAATTGACGCCGTGGATCTTGAACCAGGTGGCGAGTGTCGCCGAAGCGGTCGACGACATCGCCTTCGGCACGGCGAACGGGCCGATGCGCTTGGGGCTGCCGTTCTTCAGCGTGGTTTCGGCGGCCTCGACGATGGTTCGGGTCGATGGTCCGCCCGATCCCATAACAATGCCGGTGCGCTCATTGGTGATGTCGTTCTCGCCAAGTCCAGCGTCCACGATAGCCTGGTCCATTGCGACATGGTTCCAAGCCGCACCTTGCGACAGGAAGCGCATGGCGCGACGATCGATCAGCGCAGAGGGGTCGAGCGTCGGCGCCCCCCAGACCTGGCAGCGGAAGCCGTGTTCGGCGAAGGAATTGGAGAAGCTGATGCCGGATCTGGCATCGTGGAGCGAGGCCTGCACCTCGTTGGCATTGTTGCCGATCGACGACACGATGCCGAGGCCTGTAACTACGACCCGTCTCATTCGCAACTCCTTCCAGCGCATGAGCCCGAAACCTGTCGGACAAGGATCATGCGCAAATTAAAGTTCTGCAGCTTCCTTTTGCGCGTCCCAGGGACTCGCGGCGCTGTGGAGGCGCCGGTCAGGCGGCGGCCGATTGCTTGGACAGACCCACCTTGAGATCCGTTGCTGCGTATATGGGTTCGCCATCCGCCTTCAGCCAGCCATCGGCGATACCAAGCACCAACCGCCCGCGCATCACGCGCTTGAAGTCCACGCCATATTCCACCTTCTTAACCGACGGCGTCACCATGCCTTTGAATTTCACCTCGCCGGTCGAGAGCGCCATCCCCTTGCCCGGCTCACCGAGCCAGCCGAGGTAGAACCCCGTCAATTGCCACATGGCGTCGAGGCCCAGGCATCCCGGCATGATCGGATTGCCGATGAAATGGCAGGCGAAAAACCACAGATCCGGCTTGATGTCGAATTCCGCGCGAATGAAGCCCTTGTCGAAGGCACCGCCCGTCTCGCTGATTTCGGTGATGCGGTCGAACATCAGCATCGGCGGATAGGGGAGCTGGGCGTTTCCAGGTCCGAACAGCTCGCCGCGGGCGCAGGCAAGCAGTTCTTCGTAATCATAGCTGGATTTGGAAACCGCCATCAATTTCGTCCCCGTAATCGTCCGGGCGGTAGCGCGCCCTTGTCGTTGGTTTCCTAACACAATCTATTTCAGGCCGGAAACCGGCGTTTGCGCTTAACCTGCCCGTCTGCCTGGGTCAATGCGCGCTATTGATCGTATTCGGCCGACAGAATATATGTCGGGGGTGTCCAGTTTCGGTCGATGTTCGTTTTTTGCCATTCTGGGCATGTCTTGAGGCGAAACTGTGAGCTTGGACGGATAGATGGATCTGGGCTGCCGAAAGGAAAATGTCGCTGTGGACAAGCGGGTTCGCGAAGCTGGCCTGAGGCCGACGCGTCAGCGCATTGCGCTGGCCGATCTGCTTTTCGCCAAGGGCGACCGCCATCTGTCGGCTGAGGAACTGCACGAGGAGGCGATCGCCGCCGGAGTGCCGGTGTCGCTCGCCACCGTTTACAACGCCCTTCATCAATTCACCCAGGCGGGCCTTCTGCGCATCCTGGCCGTCGAGGGGTCGAAGACCTACTTCGACACCAACACCTCCGATCATCACCATTTCTACATTGAAGGTGAAAACAGGATCTTCGATATCGCTAGCGGTCCTGTCACGGTTTCCAACCTGCCGGAGCCGCCGGAAGGCACGGAGATCGCCAATGTCGACATCGTGGTGAGACTGCGCCCCAAACGCCGCGACTGATTGGCTTCATGAGGCCGTGAGATACCGTCTCGGCCGGGATCCCCGAACCGCCAAGAGGAGGTTAGTTCTTGACCCGTTCGCCCGGATAGGCGCCCCAGACAAGCGACTGGGCGAGCCAGCCGGTGTGGCCGTTGAAGGTCATCTCGCACCACTGGCCGTCACAGGACTTGATCGTGCCCATGGCGCCCGGCTCGATGATCGCGACGATGCTGGCATCCTTTTCTGGGTCGTCGAGAAGGTTGACTCGGGCATCTTTGCCCCGCTGCCAGGGTGCTACGATGGCCGTGCGGCGGCCTGAAAGCAGCGACTGGTTGATCCAGCCTTCCGAGCCGTCGGCATCGCGCACACGACGCCAGGTGTCGAATTCCTGGATGATCTCCATCGGCAGGCCGGGCTTCATATACATCCAGTCGACGGAATAGTTAACGCCTGGTCCGACGCGGGAGTTGACGCGGCCCGCTTTCAGGCTGACGAAACGCGGCAGCGGCAGGCCGCTCGGCCCGAGCGTTGCACTCTGGGCGGGTGCTGCTGCATTCTGTGCCGCCACATGAGGGGAATAAAGGAGAGCGCCGAGAAATGCTGCGCTGAGGGCCAGGCGGAGCGACGCGAAACCAGACACTTTCATTCCTTTCGGCGCCGGCTCATCGGCCTTGGCGCCCCTTTTTCTTTGTCTTCGGCGGAACCTCTTGTTACATGGAGAACTGGCACCGCGACCGGCCTGCAGTTTCGCCTGTCTTGGTTAAAGAGGTCTCAACGAGGTCGGGTTTCGAGGAAACAATGGTAGGCAGAAAAAGGCCCCTCGTCGTCATCACGCGCAAGCTGCCCGACCCGGTCGAGACCCGTATGCGTGAGCTGTTCGACGCCCGGCTGAATGTCGAAGACAGGCCGATGACGCAGCCGGAACTGGTCGCGGCGGTCAAGGAAGCCGACGTGCTGGTGCCGACCATAACCGATCATATCGACGCAGCGCTGATCGCTCAGGCTGGCGACAACCTCAAGCTGATCGCCAATTTCGGCAACGGCGTCGACAAGATCGATGTGGCGGCAGCAGCGAAGAAGGGCATTTCCGTCACCAACACGCCGAACGTGTTGACCGAGGATACGGCCGACATGACCATGGCGCTAATGCTGGCGGTGCCGCGGCGGCTGGCGGAAGGCGCCAATGTGCTGACCGGCGACAAGAAATGGGCCGGCTGGTCGCCGACCTGGATGCTCGGCCGACGTATCTGGGGCAAACGCCTCGGCATTGTAGGCATGGGCCGCATCGGCACCGCCGTCGCCCGGCGGGCCAAGGCCTTTGGCCTGTCGATCCACTATCACAACCGCCATCGCGTGCTGCCGGCGGTCGAGGATGAGCTGGAGGCGACCTACTGGGAAAGCCTCGACCAGATGCTTGCCCGCATGGACATCATATCGGTCAATTGTCCGTCGACGCCGGCAACCTTCCATCTGCTCTCAGCGCGGCGGCTGGCGCTCCTGCAGCGGTCCGCTTACATCGTCAACACAGCGCGCGGCGACATCATCGACGAGGACTCTCTGGTCAAGCTGATCCAGGACGGCAAGATCGCCGGCGCCGGCCTCGATGTCTACGAGCATGAGCCGGCGCTGAACAGCAAATTGCTGAAGCTCGCCGCCAAGGGCAAGGTCGTGCTGTTGCCGCATATGGGGTCGGCGACACTCGAAGGCCGCATCGACATGGGCGAAAAGGTGATCATCAACATCCGCGCCTTCTTCGATGGCCACCGCCCGCCGGATCGCGTACTGCCGCTGCGGACGTGACCGGCCACGATCGCGGCTCGTGCGACCGTCCGTTCATCTGAGGTTAGCAAAGGCTTACGAAATCACTTTGCGCATGGTGATCGAGGTCGGACGGTCGTAGCCCTTGTGCGCCGTCCTTTCCGTTTCGCGAAAGCCGAGACGGGCAAGGGCGGCGTGATTTCCGGTCAGTTCGATCCGCGTCTGAAGCTCGATCGCAGGCTTGCCGCGGTCGCGGGCGAGATCCTCGACCGCTTGCATCAACTGCCTGCCAATGCCTTGTCCCTGAAAGCCCGGTTCAACCGCGAGCTTTCCGACATATAAATCATTGGCCCGCTCCAGAACAAAAACGCAGCCGACGATCCTGCCGTCCTTCAGCGCCGCAAAGCCCGTCTCTTGCCGGGCCTTGTCCCGAAGATTCTCGACCGTGAGCCGATGCGCCGAGGATGGTGGATCGATGAGGCCGTCCATCGAGGCGAAGGCGCGCCTGATCAGCGCCAGCACCTCGTCCCAGCGATCGAAATCGGGCGGAAGCTGCTCGGCGGAAACCAGGCTGCCCAAGATCTAGTTTCTCTTGTAGCGGATCGTGTCGAAGCGCGCGGTCAATGCATCGTAAAGCAGCAGCCGGCCGACCAG
>NZ_RZSX01000224.1:0-7962 GCF_004023105.1 Mesorhizobium sp. M5C.F.Ca.IN.020.32.2.1
CCTTCTACCAGCGTGCATCGGCTCTGCTGTTGATTGCCGTTGCCATGTCGTTGGGTCTGCCCGCGGCCGGAAGCCGGCAAAGCAGCGAGCAGACACAATTTGTCGCGCCGGTGATGATGGATCTGCCCGACTATCTGCGCCCAGTGACGGATCCGGCGTTTGGGACAATCTTTACGCGCATTACCAAGCCGGGAGTGCTTGGCAATGGGGTCGCATGCGGGAACAAATATTGCAGCCACCGTTATTCGAGTGCCCAAGCCTGGAATTCAGACCAGAGCCTTCTCGTCATTACCAACGGCTGTAGCGGCGGCATGTGCTTTTTCGACGGGCACACATATGCTCCGCTGTTCCGCCGCGCTCGATCGACTGAATGCGAATGGCACCCTCAAAACGCCGATCTGATGATCTGCGTTCAGGGTCGGCAGGTGTCGAGCTGGGCGCCACGGACCAATCGCGAAGATGTCCTGTTTGTTTCGACTGAGTATCACGATTTCCATTTCGGGCCGGGCAAGGGCAATCCAAGCCGTGACGGTGACCGCATAGCCGTGCGTGCAGTGCGTAAGAATGGGGATGCGGTGGTCTTTGCTTACGATCTCAAGCAACGGCGGAAATTCCCGGACATCGATCTTGAGCATATTGGCGGAACCAACGGCACCTGCTCGATTTCTCCGCTCGGAACCAACATTCTATGCCTTCAGGAGATAACAAGCGGCATCGAACAGGGCTTCATTTTTAGTGTCGAGGGCACTTTGCTCCAGAGGTGGATGGAACATCACCGGCCCGGGCATGGCGATATGACAGTCGATGACGACGGCAGCGAAGTCTATGTCGGTATCAGCAAGTCCGATCCGGACAAGTATCAGGTGATCAAGCGAAGGCTGTCCGACGGCAAGGTCACCCCACTTATGAAATACGGCGAAGCCATGCATGCATCCCTGCGTGCGCTGGATAGGCCTGGTTGGGTGTTCCTGACCTATGGCGGCGATCCGGATGAGATATCGGCTCACCCGGACTGGGCGCCATATGCACAGGAAGTGATCGCGCTGCGCATCGATGGCAGCGGGGACGTCCGACGCATCGCACAAACGAGAAGCACTCAGTTAGACTATCGAAGCGAGAGTCATGCCTCACCATCCCCTGACGGCTCGCAGGTAATCTGGTCGAGCAACTGGGGCGTGCCCGGCGGGCCAGTCTACGACTTCGTCTCCCGTGTCGATTGGCCGGAAGAGTCGACGTTGAACCGGAAGGAGATTGTCACCAATGGTCTTCACTAATCGTATCCTTCTTGCCGCGCTTGGTATGCTGGCTGTCGTGGGTATGGCCGCCGCAGCGGAGACGCGGGTCGCGTATCGAATTTCCGCCGGCGATACCGTCGAGATAGGAATTGCCTCCATCCCGGAACGAACGCAACGTGTCATGGTTCAAATGGACGGCACGATCGCGCTTCCCGAAGTCGGCATGGTTTCGGTCGGCGGCCTCACTCCGGCCGAATTGCAGACACGCATGGAGACGATCTTGACTACCAAGATATTTCACCAGCGTTTGCCCGATGGGCGGGAGCAAATGATCGTCGTCAAGCCGAGCGACGTCACCGCCGTGATCGCAGAGTATCGCCCGATCTACGTGACCGGCGACGTGCTCACTCCCGGACAGCAGGCTTACCGACCGCTCATGACCGTGCGGCAGGCGATCGCCGTGTCTGGCGGTTTCAGCCTTCTGCGGGCAAGGGCAAACCAGGTTGGCCCAGATCCGGTGGATCTGCGGCGCGACTATGAATCGGCCTGGGGGGAGTACACCAGAGACTATTTTCATAGCGCCCGCCTGCGCGCCGAACTTCAGAACCAGGCGAATTTCGACATGAAGCCACCACAAGGGTCACCCTTGTCGGCCGCTTTCGTGTCGGCAATCGCCCAGGCTGAAGCAGAAGGGCTCAAGATTTCCCTGGACAACTTCCAGCAGGAGCAAAGCTACCTTGAACAAAGTGCCAAGGCTGCTGCGGCACAGATCGAGGTCCTGCTCAAGCGCGAGAAGGCCGAAGCCGAGGCAGTGAAAGCGGACGAGGACGACCTGGCACGAATAACGAAAGTGCATAAAGCAGGCAATCTGACCAACGACAGACTCGCCGATGTCCGGCGCGGTGTGATTCTCTCTTCCAGCCGGGCGCTCGAAACGTCGGTTGAGCTCATGAGAACACGACGCCAGCAGGATGATTTTCTCAGGCAGCGCGAGCGCAATGACAACCTGAGAAGGATGGCTCTATTGACTGAGCTGAAGGACACCAACGTGCGTCTTGCCGACATCACCGCAAGACTTCGCGCCGCCAGCCAGAAGTTGCAGCCCACGGGGGCGTCCGCCCAGCCACTGCCAGTTGCCGGCGAAACCATCCAGGCTCAGGTCACGATCATTCGCAAGATGGGTGAGGAATGGCGCAAACAGCCGGCCGGAGAAGACACCGAGGTATCACCCGGTGACACGATAGAGGTAAGGTTCAGCAACGGTCTCGAGACCGCCGCGGTCCGATAGACTGCTGTACCTTGTTCTGTCGCGATTGCCGATTGCGTTACTGTCTGAAAGCTCTGGAAACCTGGTCGGTAAAGGGTTTCAGCAAATAGGACCATACATTGCGCTCGTCAGTGCGTATGTGAACTTCGGCGGGCATGCCAGGTTTGAGTATTTTCGCTCCCGTCAGACAGGTCGTGGAATTTTCGACATTGATGCGCGCCGAAAAATATGAAAGCTGACGTTGCTGATCCTTAATCAGATCTGCAGAGATGCGGTTGACCGAGCCTTGGCAAACAGGTGTCGTCCCTACGTCGAAAGCCGGAAAGCGGATTGAAACCCGCTGTCCTGGACGCACGTCATCGATACGCTCTGGAGAAACGAGCGCATCGACAACCAGGTTGTCGGCATCGGGGACAATCATCATGAGCACTTCTCCGGGAGCAATCACGCCTCCAATGGTGTGGACCGCGGATTCTTGTACCGTTCCCGACTGTGGGGCGCGGATATCTGTCCTGGCGAGTTCGTCTTCCGCCACTACCTTGCGCTCATTGAGTTCGGTCTGCTTGGCTTCCGTTTCGCGAAGTTCGCTCGTTACCTCGCTCCGCATTTGCTCGTCGAGCTGAAGCACCTGCAGGTCAGTCTCACTGATGCGGGCTTGGACCTCGGCGATTGCCGCGACAAGGCGTCCTGACTCGCCGCGAGTCCGGCTCTTCTCCAAGCTGATGGTGCTCAGCCTTTCTTTCGAGACCAACTTCTTGGAGTAGAGAGACTCGACGTCAGCAAGGTTCAGCGTCAGCAGATTCAGCGACTCGTCCATCGCCGCCTGCTGCGCTTTGAGGCCATCGATCTGACGTTCCAATTGCTTCGAGCGGCTTTGCAATTGTGCCTTCTGGCCCGCCAGCGCCGCAGCACGGCTTTCGAACACGGCCCGCTCGCCACTGATAAGCGTCGCCAGTTGCGGGTCGCCCATCTTGACCCGAAGGCTGGGCGGAATCTGCATTTCCGGCAGACCCTGTCGCTCGGCTTCCAGCCGGGCCAGACGAATGGTGGCGCGATTGAGATCCTCGCTGATTATCTGCAGGTTTGCTCGGGTCAATGTGTTGTCCAGCCTGACCAATACGTCGCCGGCCTGCACATGATCCCCGTCCTTGGCGAAGATGCCGCCGACAGTGCCGCCGGTTTGATGCTGGACTTTCTTTATGTTGCTTTCGACCACCACAGTGGCAGGGGCAATCACCGCGCCGGCAATCTTGGTCAAGCCCAGCCAGAGTCCTCCGCCGAAGATCAACAGGAAGGTGATTGCCAAGCCCAAGAGCAGATTGGCCCGGATGCCATCCGGCTCTGGCTTCGTCTCGAACGATTGGCTTTCGCCAGCGACCGCGGCATATGACGACACGGTCACGCTAGAACAATACCTCACATAGGCCCGCCTGCACCTTTCTGCAGCGGAACGATAATATGCTGCCAGCCCCAAGAGCAGATTGGTCCGGAGGCCATCCGGCTCTGGCTTCGCTCCAATCGGTTGGCTATCGCCAGCAACCGGAGCATATGATGACAGGGACACATCAGACACGGAGCAAGACCTCACGCATGGCCGCTTGCACCTTGTTGCAGCGGGACGACACTATTTTGCCGCGGGAAGGGCCGGACCACATTTGCCAGAACGTCTTCGCGCGAGCCAAATGAATGGAGCATGCCATTCGACAAGACGAGCACCTGATCGATGTTGACGAGCCCTGACGGACGATGCGCAACAACAATCGCGATGCCGCCACGCTCGCGCACGGCCAGGATTGCCCCAGCCAGGGCAACATCACCATCTGCATCCAGATTGGAATTTGGTTCGTCGAGAACGACAAGGAATGGATCGCCATAAAGCGCCCTGGCGAGCCCGACGAGTTGCCTCTGCCCAGCCGACAGGGCCGCTCCGCCTTCACCGATGCGCGTTTGGAAACCTTCCGGCAGGCGCATGATCATCTTGTCCACGCCCGCAGCCTTGGCGGCTGCCAGCACGCCCTTTGCGTCACTCTTGCCGCCGAACCTTGAAATGTTGTCGGCGATCGTTCCGTCGAACAGTTCAACGTCCTGCGGCAGGTAGCCAATATGGGTTCCGAGCAGTTCCGAATTCCACTGATCGAGCGAGGCGCCGTCCAACCTTACCGTTCCACGAAGCGGCTTCCATGCCCCGACCAAAGCACGCACGAGCGTCGTTTTGCCAGAGCCGCTCGGGCCGACGATCGCCAACCCCGCGCCCCTCGACAGGCGAAAGCTCACATTGACGAGCGTTGGTCTCTGCAGACTTGGTGGTGCGACCGTCAGTTCCTCGACCGCAAGCTGTGTCTGTGGGCGCGGCAGCTCCATAGGGTCTTTCTGGCTACCGAAAGCATCCAACGCTGCCGCCAGATCGGTATAGCTTCGCCGGGTGGCCAGAAATCCTCTCCAGTTTGCGATTGCCACATCGACCGGCGCCAATGAGCGGCCCAGCAATATGGACGATGCGATGATCACGCCGGGCGAAGCCTCGCCGCCGATCACAAGGTAGGCACCAAGCCCCAGCACCGAGGACTGCAGGGCCATTCGAAGTGTCTTCGACAATGAACTCGCTGCGCCGACGACATCGGAGAGTTGTTCCTGGTTCTTGAGGTAAAGATGGCTGATCTCATTCCAGCGCCGACCGAGCTGAGCGGAAAGGCCCATCGCCTGGACGACCTCCGCATTGCGGCGGCCGGAATCGGCAAGAAGCCGCTGTGCCACGAGCGTCTCGGAAGCACGCGCGGCGGGTTTGCGGGCAACGACTTCCGCGACTACCGTCAAAAGTACGACAGCAGCCGCGCCGACGGTTGCCAACACACCAAGCGAAGGGTGCAGCAGATAGATGACCACCATATAAAACGGAATCCAAGGAGCGTCGAAGACGACCGTCGGTCCCAGTCCGGAAAGAAATCCGCGCAACTGGTCCAGATCGCGAAGCGGCTGCACCCGGTTCGCATCCTGCCCAGCAGTAAGCGGCAGGGAAAGCGAGGCAGCGAACGCCTTTTGCTGCAGATCTCTGTGCAGGCGGCTGCCGATGCGGACCAACAGGCGAAGCCTGACGAAATCGAGGAGGCCATAGACAGCGTAGAGGCCAAGCATCCCGATCGTAAATCCGATGAGAGTCGGAATGCTCTGGGAAGGCAGCACGCGATCGTAGATCTGGAGCATATAGACGGAGCCGGTCAGGGCGAGAACGTTTATCACTGCCGAGAAAACGCCGACGCCAATCAGTCCATGCATTGAGCCGAACATAGCGGAGCGTAGATCGGGCGAGCGCCCTTGCGTTGACTTCATGATCTGCGATCTTTCGTGCGAAATTGCCGCGCGAACGTGTTGGTCATGTCGATGATGGGTAAACCCTCTTGCCTTGCGGGAAGCGGCTGCTTTCCGTTAGCTACTGAAACATTACGCTTTGCTTACATATGTGCCTTTTGATTAAAATGTAGCAAAATCGTGACGCAGGACCGAGAATTCGGGAATTGGCTTTGCAAGGCTGGGGATAACGGGGCTGGGAGCCCGGATATTTCCAATGATGAGACAATATTCCCAATCATGCGACAGATGAGAGGCTCATGATCACCTTTTGTTGCATCATGTCTTCAAACCTTAGGGCGGCGAGTGTTTTTCGATTTGCCCATCGAGAATTTAATGAATTTGGGATACACTTAATTGGGGCGGAATTGTCGGACAACGGCACCGGCAATGTCAGGAAGGCGGGTCTGTCATGAGCGAAGAGATCAGTGTCGCCGAAGCCTACAGCAAAGGCCGCACCAACTTCATGGGGCTGGAGTTGCTCATCGCGCCCGGTGCGCTCGTTCCCCGACCGGAGACGGAGTTGCTTGGCACGACCGCGCTTGATGTTCTGAGTCAAATGAACCTGCCGGCGCCACGCGTCGTCGATATGTGCTGCGGGGCCGGCAATCTGGCGTGCGCCATCGCGCGCTACGCTCCCACCGCGCGTGTCTGGGCGAGCGATCTTACCGATGGATGCGTTGAAGTCGCGCGCCGCAACGTCGCCCATCACGGCATGGCGGATCGCGTGTCCGTGCTTCAGGGCGACTTGTTCAGTGCTTTCTCGGGCTTGGAGCTTGATGGTACGATGGACGTGATCGTCTGCAATCCGCCCTACATTTCGGAAAAGCGGCTTGAGCGCGACCGCGCGCATCTGACGGAGCTTGAGCCGCGTGAAGCGTTTGCGGCCGGCCCCTACGGCCTGAGCATCCATATGCGGGTGATCAAGGACGCGCCGCGTTACTTGCGGCGCGGAGGCATCCTGCTCTTCGAGGTCGGCCTCGGCCAGGACCGGCAGGTCATCAGTCTGCTGGAGCGTTCCAAGGCTTACGAGAACATCCGCGCGGTCACGAACGAAGCCGGCGAGGGCAGGGTGGTTGTGGGACATACCACGTCGCAAGCGTGAGCCGTGCCGCGACTGCGGCAGGCGGTGGCGCTGTCGGCGGCGTCAAACAACGCTGGGCAGATGTCGGCAATCAGTTTTGCTTGCGGAGAACATATTGCGCAATTCCTTGGATAGAATCGAGGTTCTCCGGCAAGAGTTCGCTGTCTTCCACGGTGATGCCGAAGGTCTCCTCGATAAAGCCGATAACCTCGAGTACCCCTGTCGAGTCGACGATGCCTTGGTCGAGAAGGGACGTATTGCTCTCCAGAGCATCCGCGTCGGCTATGTAGAAATTCGACGCCAGGAAAGCGCGAATCTGGTCCTTGCAGGTCTCGGCTCTATCCTTGGTAGACAACATTGAATCCTCCTCCGATACTGATACTAAAGATGAATGCTGATCAATTTCATCCAGAAACCGCCTCATGACAGGGCCGTTTTTTTGAGTTTGCCTGTGTCTGTCATCGGTAGGCTGGGTACGATCACGATGGACTTCGGAACCATGAAATTTTCCAATCGTCTCTGGCATTCTTTCTGCAACTGCCTTTCGCCGACGATTCTTCCTTGCTCGATCACGACGAAGGCTTTCACAGCTTGTCCGAGCAACTCGTCCGGAACGCCGATGACCGCGGCTTCCCGCACACCCGGAACATCCAGCAGCGCGTTTTCCACCTCCTTCGGCGCTATCTTCTCTCCTCGCGATTTTATGATCTCATCGCCGCGACCGATGAAGTAGAGGTAGCCTTCCGCGTCCATCCGGCAGTAGTCGCCGGTGTACAAGACCTGCTCGCCCGGCAACGGGCCGGGTTTGAGTTTTCTGGCCGTGGCTTCCGGCTTACCCCAATAGCCCTTCATCACCGTCGCCCCGCGGATGACGAGTTGGCCAACGACATCAGGACCGACCGGCTTGTCATGCTCGTCGACAATCCACATTTCCGTGTTCGGGATGGCGACGCCGACGCTCAATGGCTTTCGCTCAAGGTCTTCCGGCGGCAGATAGGTACAGCGCTTGCATTCGGTGAGGCCATACATTG
>NZ_RZSX01000225.1:0-7914 GCF_004023105.1 Mesorhizobium sp. M5C.F.Ca.IN.020.32.2.1
GACTCTCTAATGTGGTGGTCCACTATTTAGCCAGTGTGGTTTAAATGCACCTTTCCGCAAGGGACCTTGGTCCAAGATTGAAAAGCAAAGGTCCTAAACTCTATCGGGGCCGTATTCCGCGCGGCGAACAAAGCGCCTGCATGCCACAACGCAGCCGGCAAGGACAAGCTCGCTCCGTCTTCTGGGTGATGCCGTGCTGCCGCCAAAACGAAAAAGCCGCGGCGAACCGCGGCTTTTCGATGCTTGATTCCCTGGAAGGAAACTGGAGCGGGTGAAGCGATTCGAATGCTCGACCCCAACCTTTGATGGAGTATGCTGGAGTCGGCTCGCCGAGCATTCAGTTCTTCCGCTCGCTCCAACCTTAAAGTCGAACGCTCCGCTCCCTGGTTGTTGCCGGGCACACTACCCCTTCCGAGCTCCGGCGGCTGGTCGAGAAACTCGTAGACAAGCCAAAAGAGGCTCAGTAGTAGCGACCGCCGCTGCTATCGGCAGCACAAAGCGAGCAGCTGTGCTCTTTTAGGAAAAAGGGCTGCCGGTCCGCATGCTTGTGAGGAACGAACCGACATTGCACAATTGGATGCGCTGGCTTTAGCTCGCTGGCGCTTCCTTGTGACCCGATTCCAAGGTAGGAGCGAAGCCATTCCTCTCGAGCCGCCCTCCCGCCAGCATGGAATGTGAGGACTCTCCAATATGAAAGGTCCACTATCAGCCAGTTTGGTGCTGCCCAAAAAACCAAAAAGCCGCGGCGAACCGCGGCTTTTGGAAACTGGAGCGGGTGAAGCGATTCGAACGCTCGCCCCAACCTTGGAAACGTCAATTTCTGCCAACGCCACTCTATCCGAATCTCCGCAACCAGAATCCGAGATGGTCAATACCAGTGAAATGATGCAGGTTCTTCTGGACCAGCTGGCAAGCAGGCCGCTAAGTAGACGCAGCTTCCTGGTTTCAGCTATGGACCCTCTTGGGTAATACAAATTGAAAAATTGCGCCCTCATGTTTCAAAACAGGTCGGTAGACTCGCGAGGATGGTTTCGTGCGGGTCACCGGCGGTCCTCAAACCGAGAATTCTAAAAGACTTTCAACAATGACCCAGCACGCACAAAATGCTCGAATTCTCATGTACAGCCACGACACGTTCGGGCTCGGCCACTTGCAGCGCTGCCGGACGATCGCGCATTCGCTGGTCGAGGATTTCCGCGGACTTCAGGTGCTTATCATTTCGGGTGCGACTATCGCTGGCGCCTTCGACTACCGCGCCCGTGTCGACTTCGTGAAGATCCCCAGCGTCATCAAGTTGCGCAACGGCGAATACACTTCGCTGGAAAAGGATATCGATCTGCATGAGACGCTAAGGATGCGCCAGTCGATCATCCGCCATACAGCCGAGACCTTCCGGCCGGATATCTTCATCGTCGACAAGGAACCGCTCGGCCTGCGCGGTGAGATCGAGGACACGCTGTCCTACCTCAAGACGCGGGGCACCACGCTCGTGCTTGGCCTGCGCGAGGTGATGGACGCGCCGCATCTGCTCGAAGCAGAGTGGGCACGCAGGGATGTGATGCGCAAGATAGGCCTGTTCTACGACAAGATCTGGGCCTATGGTCCGCCGGATTTCTACGATCCGTTGACCGGCCTGGAGGTGCCGCCGGCTATCAGGGCAAAGATGAAGTTCGTCGGTTTCCTGCAACGGAGCCTGCAGAAGAACGAGTTGCCCGGCCACCGGCCCGAGGGCGACTATATCCTCGTTACCACCGGTGGCGGCGGTGACGGCGCCGATCTGATCCACAGCGTCATCGATGCCTATCAGCAGGATCCGCAATTGCAGCATAGGGCGTTGATCGTGCTTGGGCCTTACATGCCGGCGCGCAAGCGCAACAAGCTGCTCAAGAAGGGGTCCAAGATCCCCTATATCAGGATCATCGAGTTCGACAACCGCATGGAAGAGCTCATTGCCGGCGCCAAGGGGGTAGTGGCGATGGGCGGTTACAACACCTATTGCGAGATACTGTCGTTCGACAAGCCGGCGCTGATCGTGCCGCGCGTCAAGCCCCGCGAGGAACAACTGATCCGAGCACGGCGCGCAGCCGAACTCGGCCTCATCGAAATGCTTTTGCCGGAAGAAGCCGAGGATTCCCAGCGGTTTGCCAATGCACTGGAGGTGCTGCCGGACCGGCCCGGCCCATCGCAGAGCCATCCGCATCTGACGCTGGAAGGGCTGCCTCACATTTCCGAAATCGTCGCGGAACTGCTCGACCGGCGGGGCGGCCATCACCTTTCGGTCATTGAAGGCATGAACTGAGTTGCAACATCGCAAGATCGTCGTGGTTCTGAAGGGATATCCGCGGCTGTCGGAAACGTTCATCGCGCAGGAACTGCTCGGTCTGGAGCGTGCGGGGTTCGACCTGATACTGGTCTCGCTCAGGCGGCCGACCGACGCAAAACGCCACCCCGTGCATGACGAGATCAAAGCGCCCGTCCATTATCTGCCGGAATATCTGCATGAAGAGCCGCTACGCGTGGTTCGCTCGCTGTTTGCTTATCTGCTGCGGCCGGGCTTCTGGCGCGCGCTCCGATCGCTTTGTACCGATATCCGCCGCGACTTTACCCGCAATCGCGCGCGCCGCTTCGGGCAAGCGCTCGTGCTGGCGGCCGAATGGCCGGAAGGCGCGGGCTGGCTGCATGCACATTTCGCGCACACACCGGCATCGGTGACGCGCTATGCCAGCCAGCTTCGTGGCCTGCCCTGGAGCTGCTCGGCCCACGCCAAGGACATCTGGACTTCGGCGGACTGGGATCTGGCTGGCAAGCTTTCCTCGGCGCGCTGGACGGTCACTTGCACAAAAGCCGGCTTCGACCGTCTGAAAAAACTCGCTAACGGCAACTCGTCTGTGCATCTGAGCTATCATGGGCTCGACCTTGATCGCTTCGGCGGTTTCGGCGAGGCGCGAAAACAGCATGACGGCTCGGCGCCGGATGAACCGGTTATCATTCTGAGCGTCGGGCGCGCCGTTGAAAAGAAAGGTTACGATACCTTGCTGAAGGCCCTTGCCCTCTTGCCTGGTGATTTGGCGTGGCGTTTCGAGCATATCGGCGGCGGCGAGGAACTGGAACGGTTCAAGGCGCTGGCGCAAAAGCTCGGCCTGGATGGTCGCGTCTCCTGGAAAGGCGCGCTTGCGCAGGAGGAGGTGCTTGAGCACTACCGCTGCGCCGACATCTTCGCCCTGGCCTGCAGGATCGCCGCAAATGGCGACCGGGACGGTCTGCCGAATGTTCTGGTGGAGGCGGCTAGCCAGCGACTTGCCTGCGTGTCGACCGATATTTCCGGCGTGCCGGAGCTTTTATCGCCGGATGAAACCGGGCTGCTGGTTCCGACGGAAGACCCAATTGCCTTGGCACGGGCGCTGGAGCGCCTGATCCGTGATCCCGTGCTGCGCGCCCGCCTCGGCGACGCCGCAGAGCGGCGCGTGCGAGGCAATTTCGATCATATGGCAAGCATTGGACAGCTCAAGGAACTGTTCGAGCGGGAGTGGCGGGCCGCCGAATGAAGCGGCTGCGCGCTTTCTTCTATGTCCAGCACCTGCTCGGTATCGGCCATCTCGCGCGCGCCAGCCGCATTGCGGCGGCTCTGGTCGATGACGGGTTTGACGTAACCGTCGTGACCGGCGGAGCGCCGATCGCGGGGTTTCCGGGACTGGGTGTAAAATCTGTAACCCTGCCACCTGTCACCTCCGGTGATGAACGATTTTCCGGACTTGTCGACCTGCAGGGCAATCCGATCGACGATGATTTCAAGAAATGGCGTTCAGAGATGCTGCTGCAGGCATTCCGGGATTGCAGGCCTGATATCGTCATCGTCGAGGCGTTTCCATTTGGACGCCGGCAGATGCGTTTCGAACTCCTGCCGCTGATCGAGGCCATCGACGCGGCGTCGCCCAGACCGCTGCTGGCGACGTCCGTCCGTGATATCCTTCAGGAGCGCGTAAAGCCGGGCCGAAACGAGGAAACGGTCGATCTCATCAACAGGCATTTCGACCTTGTCATGGTCCACGGCGATCCGGCTTTCGTAACCATCGACAAGACATTTCCACTGGCTGAGGCGATCAGGGCCGAGGTCACCTACACAGGGCTCGTTGCCGCGCCGCCATCGCCCGCGGCCTCCGAGCGCTTCGACGTTCTGGTGTCGGTTGGCGGCGGGGCTGCCGGAAAGAGCCTTGTCAGCTCCACCATCGCAGCGGCGCGGAATGCCAAAAACGCTTGGAAATGGTGTTTGATCACCGGCCCAAACCTGCCGCAAGACGAGTTTGACGCGATCGCACGCGATGCCTCGCCGGTCCTGTCCATCTTCCGGTTCCGCGAGGATTTCGCCAGCCTGCTCACCGGCGCCCGCCTGTCGGTCTCGCAGGCGGGTTACAACACGGTCTGCGATGTCCTGCGCGCGGGTTGTCGCTGCCTGCTCGTTCCATTTGCAGCCGGCGGGGAAACCGAACAGACGGTTCGCAGCCTGATGCTCGAAGAACTCGGTCTTGCAACGGTGCTGATGGAAAAGGACCTAACGCCTGAAGGTTTGGCGCAGGCGATCGAACAGGCGCTTGTGGGACTGACGCCAGCCGCGCATCGTCTTGATCTGGAAGGCGCGCATCGCTCGGCGCAAATCCTGCGCGAGCGGTATCGAACATGGTCCCTAAGTGGAGCCCGGTTTCGGAAAAGTTCATGATCAAACAGACGATAGATGCTAACGCGCGTCACGTCTGGCGAGGTTCGTGCGACGCACTACGCACTGTTGGGCGAAATGCATCAAACAGTTCCAATCAGCATGAAGCGGGTATAATTTTTTGTCGGCAGTTCGCCGGAGAACCGCACCTCCCGTAGCGCCGCCATTGCTTCGAAGGCTGCAAGTGAAGCCACGCAGTTGATGTGCGTCGGCTCGCTGAAATAATCGTTCGATTGCAGCAGTACAGTCGTGCCCCGCGGAAGCAGAGCAAGCCAGGCGCGCAGATCGGCTATGTGTTCGCAGCTCGTATTGACCACCAGGTCGGGCCGCCCGGCCGCATAGTCGAGTGCGTACATATCTGCCGTCAGCGCGCGGAACCGGTCGCCGGCTTCCCGGTTGAGGGTCCGGGCGACCGGCGCGACTTCGGGATCGATGTCGATGCTATCGACCGCCGCGATGTCGAAGCGGGCGTCGTTGAAAAGCATCGCCGGCAACACGCCGTACCATCCACCCAGAACCCATATGCGCCCGAACCGGCCGCCGCAGCTTTCGAACAGCCTGTCGAGCGCCCACATCTTGCAGGCGACCTGCTTGTGGTTGAAGGCATTGGCGATATCGGCCTTCGGATGCTTGGTGATGACGCGCGCCAGCCCTGCCACCAGAGGGCAGTTGACATAGGCAGCAATTCCCCGCGTGAGGTCAAAGGCTTGCTCGTGCCAGTCCAGGCCGGCATTGCGTGGTTGCGTGACATCCATCATATTTGTCTTGTATGTTGGGATTTCGGGCGACACAACGCAATCTTGCCTCCCGGAAGGCTGTTGATTCGCGGACGTGATTATGCTGCAAGCCGCTTCGCCATTGCCCGGTGCCGGAGAGAGCCTGTTGCATCTGTCCGGACCATCGGCGTCCATCCGCCAGCACCAGCGGCGCAGCAGCCTCGTGCTGCTCGGCTATTCGCCAAAACCCTATGGAAGCCGCGAACCGTCTGGCCAGCTGCTTTCTTCGCTGATCAACAATGCCCATAACGTTGTCATCGACCATGCGCCGGAACTGGATCGCGCCGCCTCGCAGGTTCCTTCCATCGTTGAGCGCAGGACAATCTCCGTGCGCTGCAGCTTCGAGCTTCTCGTTGCCGACGAAGAAATTGCCGATACGCCATTCGCCAGCAGGTGCGTTTACATCCTGCATCCTTCCAACTGAAGGGTCCACAGCCGCATATGGAACCCAGCCTAGCCCGCTATATCTGGACGCACACCAAGAAGCAGCAGCTCTGGATATTGATGATCGTCGTGCTTTCGATGATCCCGTACTTCATGTCCTTCGACCTGCCGAAGCTGATCATCAACGGCCCGATCCAAGGTAGCGGCTTCGAGCAACCGGGCGCGACCCAGCCATTCATGAGGCTACACTATAACCTGCCGTTCATCGGAGAGGTCCAGTTCTTCTCCGGTTTTCAGCTCGACCGCAAGGCGACGCTGTTTGCCCTGAGCCTTGTGTTCCTCTTGCTTGTCGTCATCAACGGCCTGTTCAAACTCTACATCAACACCTACAAGGGCCGCCTCGGCGAACGCATGCTGCGGCGTATCCGCTTCGATCTGGTCGATCGTGTGCTGCGGTTTCCACCGTTTTACTTCAAGCGAGTGAAATCCGCCGAAGTGGCGACCATGGTGAAGGACGAGGTGGAGCCGCTGGGCGGCTTCATCGGCGATGCCTTCGTGCAGCCGGTGCTGCTCGGCGGCCAGGCGCTGACGGCCATGCTGTTCATCGTGGTCCAGAACTTCTGGCTCGGAATGATAGCGGTCGTGATCGTGGCGATCCAGATCGTGCTCATCCCGCGAATGCGGCGGCGGCTGATTGTGCTCGGGCGCGAACGGCAGTTGACGGCGCGCGCGCTTTCGGGCCGGGTTGGCGAAATCGTCGACGGGATCGGCGCGGTTCACGTCCACGACACATCAAACTACGAGCGCGCCGACATAGCTGCCCGGCTCGGGCTCATCTTCAAGATCCGCTTCGATCTTTACCAATGGAAATTCATGGTGAAGTTCCTCAACAATTTTCTCGCGCAGGTCACGCCCTTTCTGTTCTACATGATCGGCGGGTATCTGGTCATCCAGGGGCGGCTGGACGTCGGCCAGCTCGTGGCCGTGATCAGCGCCTATAAGGAACTGCCCGGACCAATGAAAGAACTGATCGACTGGGATCAGGCGCGGCAGGATATCCAGGTCAAATATCAGCAGGTCGTTGAACAATTCACCGTCGATGGTCTCATTGCGCCGAGAATCGGGGCATTGACGATCGACGATCCCGATCCGATGACCAAACCCCTGTCCGCGATCAGTCTGTCCATAGCAGACGATGGCGGTGGAATGGTCCTCGACCGTATCTCCCTCCAGGTCAAGCCGGGTGAGACGGTGGCGCTGGTCAGTACCGCAACAGGTGGAGCCGAGGCGCTTGCAGAAGCCTTCGCGCGGCTGAACCGGCCGGACAGCGGGAGGGTCGCTTCTGGCGCCGACGATCTTCTTGAACTCCCCGAAGCAGTGACCGGCCGGCGCATGTCCTATGCCTCGTCGGATGTTTTCCTGTTCCAGGCAAGCCTCCGCGATAACCTGCTCTACGGGTTGAAGCATGCCCCGCTGACATCGGTGCCTTATGACGGTGCTGCGGCAGACCAGCACCGCTGGAACATCCACGAGGCGCGCCGGTCGGGCAATCCGGATCTTGATATCCGCAGCGACTGGATCAACTATGCTTCCGCCGGCGCTACCGGCCCGCACGACCTCTTTGAAGCCGTGCGCCGGGTGCTCGACGCGGTTGTTCTGTCGCGCGATATTCTGGATCTTGGCTTGCGCTCTTCGGCCGACCTGACGCGTCATACGGAGCTTGCCAGGCGGATCGTCGAACTGCGTGCGGGGCTGCGAACCCGGCTGGAACACGAAGGGCTGAGCGAACTGGTGGTTCCTTTCGAACCGGGCGCCTACAACAAGGAAGCAACGATCGGCCAAAACCTGCTCTTCGGCGCTGCCGCCGGCCCCGAACTGGCCGACAGGGCTCTGGCGGCCAATCCCTATTTTGGTTCTGTGCTGAGGCAAGCCGGCCTCGACCGCACGCTTTACGAAATGGGCATGGAGATCGCCGAACAGGCGATCGAGCTGTTTGCCGACCTGCCACCCGATCACCAGTTCTTCCAGCAGCTCGCCTTCATG
>NZ_RZSX01000226.1:0-7910 GCF_004023105.1 Mesorhizobium sp. M5C.F.Ca.IN.020.32.2.1
AATTGTTCGCGACAGTATCAGCGCGGTGAAGAACACTATGGCGAACGCCTCACCGAAGCGACTCCACGGCATCGAACATCGATAGCTAGCAGCGCGACGTGCTGGCGGATCCGACTGAGCGAGTCCTTTAAGAGAGCCATCAACGTAGCGACGTCAGTTTCTGCGTAGAGCATTGTGAGAAATGAGACATGAGCGGGCTCACTCGTCTTCCGCGCCCCAGGAACCGAGATGCAGGTGGGAAGACTATGTTCCGGAACCGTCGCATCGGCCAGCTTTTGGATGGCTCCTCATTCGGCTTCCGGCCGCGCTGCACCAGTAATGCCCACCTCAAAGTCGACGGCGAGGATCGATCCCGCTCGCTTACGAGAGTCGCTGTTCTCGCCGCAACTCGCCTTGGCCGGGAAACTGCCACCCTACCAATACGCGTGGGGGATTTTAGCCAAAATACGCGATATACACTGTGTCGCTGTTCGACGCGCATCTCAGATGGGCACCTCGAACCGTCAGCGACCCCGAGCTGAATCGCCGTACCGGTGTTTGCGCAAAGCCGGCAGTTCGGCACGGCTGAGCTCTGGGACATGCTCATACCTTAGGGGGGAGGCGAGCCCTTAAACCAGTGAGTATATACTCATCCTAGATCGACCTAAACACATCTACAATGGCTCGCAACGTGGTAGGCAATTCACAATTGGTCAAAACTCGATGGATATGCGGAGATTGGACAGCTATTCTTGGAAACCACGAACGGATCGAACCTCCGGCCGGTGCGGTCGAAGTAGAGGCCGAGCTCTCCTGGATGAGCTTCTCCATTCCCCGAGTGGACTAAAGATCCTGCTAGAGCCCCGTGCCGCCCAACCCTTTTGGTTTGAGCGAAAGCCACGGTCTGAAGCGCGGATTAGTTCCTGAGTCACCCACTCGGCTTGCCACGTGGCCAGTTGTATTAGCGATCACATGAAGTCGCCGAACACACGCGCGGCCTGACACTTCTCCAGGGCGCAGAAAACGGGGGACCGTCTTTGTTATTCGATTATATAATTGTGGGTGGAGGTTCTTCCGGATGCGTCATGGCGAACAGGCTATCGGCTAATGGAACTCGGGTCCTGCTCATTGAGGCTGGTCCTGACTTTTGCCCCGATGCTATCCCTGATGATATCCTCGATGGCGACCCTACGAGGGCTTACTACAACCCGCGTTATCAGTGGCCCTCGCTCAGCGCAACCATAGTGCAGGATGTCAGCAGGCGTACACACTATGAGCAAGCCCGGGTCATGGGCGGGGGCTCTAGCATTAATGCTCAAGTAGCTAATCGGGGAGCCCCCGGAGACTATGACGAATGGGCGTCTTGCGGTGCGACGGGCTGGGACTGGGAAGGTGTCCTGCCATATTTCCGCCGACTAGAGTGCGATCTGGATTTTAATAATGAATTTCATGGCAACGACGGTCCATTGCCGATTAGACGCGTGAGCAAAGCAGAATGGTCCGGATTTATTCGCGCCGCTTCGAACGCTTTGGAAGATAACGGGATACCCTTTCGACCAGACTTTAATGGCGAGTTTGGAGATGGTCACTCAGTTGTTCCATTGACGAACCTCAACCGTCATCGCGTCTCAGCTGCAATGGCTTACTTGTCGCAGAGCGTCCGAGCTCGACCCAATCTGACAATCCTGCCCCGGACGACGGTGGTACGTTTAACCTGTTCAGGACGTCAAATAACTGGCGTCGAGACCGAAAGTGAGACCGGGAAGCCCTCATTTAGCGCGTCAACGGTTATCCTATGTGCCGGCGCCATCCATTCGCCGGCCTTGATGATGCGATCCGGGATCGGCCCAGCTGAACAGCTGTTAAACGTCGGCATCCCGGTCGTCGCAGATATAAAGGGTGTCGGGAAAAATCTTCAAGAGCACCCGGGCGTCGCCATCTCGGCGTATTTGAGGCAGGACGATCGCATGGCGCCTGTCGCGACCGGCTACATTCAGATGCATGCTCGTTACTCGTCAGGTTTCGAGGGCTGCCCGTCGAGCGATATGGCTATCTCAGCCCTCGCCAAGTCCGCGTGGCATCCGATCGGTAAACGCCTCGGCACCTTGGCTTTTTGGGTCAACCGCGCCTACTCGACGGGAACGGTTTCGCTCAAGAATTCTTCTCATGCTACTGAGCCGGAGGTGAACTTCAATATGTTGAGCGACAAGCGGGATGCTGAGCGGTTGAAGGAGGCGTTTCGGTTCGTAGCACAGCTGCTTCAGCACAAGGCGCTGGTGGCGCTCGCACTTGACCCATTTCCTTCTACCTGGACTGGGCGAGCAAAGCGGATTAGCAAGTACAATCGCCTTAATTTCGGGCTCACTTCCATTGTCGCCACGCTTATGGATAGTACCTCGTGGTTGCGTCGAAGCCTCATAAGATCTGTAATCACCGATGGTCATAGCGTATCAGACCTCCTCGAGAGCGACGGGCTTCTCGACCACTTTATACGCCAGAATGCCTTTGGAAACTTCCATCCGACTTCGACCTGTCGAATGGGACCTGCTCTGGAGCCAACTAGTGTCACGGATCCGTCTGGGCGCGTTCACCGAGTGTCGGGCTTAAGAGTCGCCGACGCGTCGGTGATGCCATTCTGCCCTAGAGCAAATACGAACATCCCAACAATTATGGTCGCTGAAAAGATCTCTCACGCCATACTGAATGAGCGCTAATCGAGACGTGAATGCCGTAAGGGATAGCATTATTCGGCGGAGCATTCCCAGACGTTCTGGCGCCTATCCATTGGCTCGGCGTCAGTCGGCCCTGCTCGGGACAAGTCTATATACCGCTGTGCCTAGGCCTTCATGTTCGCGATCTGTATCGCGGCACGGTAGTCGTCAGCTCTGACAAATTGCGGGGCGGGTTACTAACCCCTGCGATGCTTCGGGCAAGCAGCAGCCCTCCTGTATCAGGGATTGGAAGAGATGAATGACCTGAAGCTTCTAGCAGAAATGGAGGTGTCGGCAATTCGTCGGTCTGCCGATCGCGAACGGAAGGATCGTGGAGGGCTCAGGTTCAAGTGAACCAAGAGGCACTCCGCAACTCCGTCAGCCTTGGGCAATAGAGGTGATCGGATTAGCCCGCTGTCACAATGATTGGTTGGGCGACTTCGGGTTCGTGCTCATGGGAATCCGACACGTGAAGGAGCGCTCGAGGCGATACCGGTCAAGATGGATCGCCAGAATGCAGATACGTTGGCTTCGCGTATACGCTAATAGGGCACAAGTCTCTCAGGTTGGCCAAAGGTCATGCAGAACTCTCGGAGTTGCAGCCTTGGCCTCTTCGATCTCTGCTGCAGACAAACGGTCCGCCAATTGGCCTAGGACGGAGCGGGCGACCTCTTCCGGATCCACTGCCGGGTCGCGGTGGACGCCGTCGTGGATCCGATCGAGAAACGAATTCCGGTTTCTGGCTATGGCCCGTCGGCCGGGGTGCCAACCCTCGTAATAAAAGCCGCGCAGTAAGGCTGGCAGCTGCGCACCCATGTACACGGCCTCGTCCCGACCCAGGCAGTCGCGCAGGGCGTGCAGCGTTGCAATCAAAGCTAGGAAAACCCGCTCGCGATCATGCCAACGAAGTCTCCACGCCAGATCGCTGACCCAATTCTGGGTCGCCTGCAATGCATAGGTGAGATCATGACTCACGAACATGAGTATCTTTCTGTTCTTGAAGGTTGTCTAAGGGCTGCAAGGACCATGACTAGACGGCTTCCGTCCGCCCGCCGCCGCGCTATACGCGCGACGCGGGATTTTGCGTGAGTTCTCCCAGCGTGTCACCCCGAGGTGGTCGTCGCATGAGTTTAGGCAGCCTGAGGACACCGGACACTTTACTGCAACTCTCGGGCGCGCCCGGCGCCATTCCCTGTCTCGACTGACTCGTAATTGCGCAGCATCATTTCCGCGACACTGAAGGTGTGGCGCCCTTCCCGCGAAGTCAGGCGCGCGTCGACGTCGGGATAGATAAAGAAGGGAAGCGAAATTCGGTCGGTCAGACCATTGTGCGCGACCTGATGCGGCGTACTCTTGAAGCGGTCGTCGCTCAAAGCCTGAAGCATATCGCCCAAATTGACTACGAGACTGTCGGGCAGGCTCGGCACTGGCATCCAGCGCCCGCGCAACCACACCTGCAACGACCGGGTGGGGAGTTCCTCCTGCAGCAGCAGCGTGAAGAAGCCACCATCGGTGTGCTTGGCGCACGTGCCGCCGCGAGCTGGATACCGAATTACGCGTTGCTCGAGCGTCGGCGGGCTGAAATACCGTTGGAACCAGCCCTGTTCCAAACCGATCACGTCGGCAAGCGCGGTTCCGAGCTGCGGGACGACTTCGCGGAGCACGGTAGCCTGCAAGGCAAGCAGGCTTCGCGCGAAACCAGGAGCCAAAGCCTCATCCGGAAACAGTGTGCTCCCCGCAAACGGACGCCGATCGCCTTCGTTGTCGATTCCGAGATCGAACACTTCCTTTGGATCGCGGCCGGCCTCAGGATGCAGGATTTCGCCGTACAGCGGACTGTATCCACGTGCGATAGTGGGGTACACGTTTTGTGCGGCGTGACCGAAGCGTTCCTTTGTAGCCAGTGGCAACGCGAAGAACCGCCGGGACGCGTCGATGGCATCCGCGATCTGTTCCTTCGGGATTCCGTGCTCGATAAGGTAGAAGAACCCGGACACCTCGCATGCATTGCCTAAGCGCTGTTGCTCTTCATGTCGCGTCGCATCGGCAGACAGTTTCGCCAATGAGATTTGCGGTAGCGTGGTCATAGTCATCCTCCGTCTGTATCGGCGCCCCCTGTTGGGCTCCTGGAAAATCTCGCAACTCAGTTTCTGCCTAAGTAAAATAAAAGAATGAGACCCCCTGATCCAGTTAACTTATGGGATCAATATCACGTTATTGGGGGCCAATTCAACAAATTATATATTAAAAATATAATACAATTTCGTTATCATGTTTTGAAACAACATCAATATTGTAGGTGATTTTCGCCTACTTTTACCTCCGGGGTAGCGCCAAGTACATTTCCTGGTATGCGAAGCTTATCACGGCCATGGACTTCTGTTTCAAGAGCCAACCGGACAGGAACTGACGTTTGAGTTTTCCCGCCGTAAGACAGACTGGCAATTGCTCGCGAGGTATTCGGCCTCTCCTCTGCGGGGCGACCAGGAGTCAGGCCAGCTTTCACTCAGTCGGAGCGACCTTTCGAGAAATCCTTCAAAAACTGAGAATCTAAGATTGTTTCGTTATATTGAGCCATCTTTAAAGTGTGTCGATGGTGCCTTCCACCCAAGCCGTCAGCCGCGGATAGCGAGGCAACCATTTGGCAAGTCACGCGGGGAGATCGGTCTTGGCACGGCGAGATCGATAGTGCGTTCGACGGGAGGTGGCGCGCCATGATGCATGAGAATATTCCGGCCCAATCTCTACCGTGCTGACTTACCAGGGCAGACGCTTTACGCACGCGACGGGGCCGGAGGCGAGGGATCCAAGGCGTTCATCTCAGTGGGATGGTCAATGGCTTTTCAACCGGTCAAAGCTATGACGCCGCAGTCGTCGCGGATCGCAAGAAAGAATTCGTGCGACGATCCACATGTTTCTTTCCCTGCTTCGGAGGCCGGCCCCTTGCAAGCAACGATGTCCTCGTTGGAACTCACGCCACGAGTGATCTTCTTTCTACATCAATTAGGATGGACTCTAATTGCAGCTAGAGGAAATCACCCGTGGCAAGTCCCCCGTGACGAAGGATGCTCACGCTTTAACTGCCGGCTAAATCCGGTCGGTCGCTGCGACATTCCTATTTCAGGTCCACCAGAGAACAAGATCAGGCCGGGCAAATCCGAAAAAGCAATTCAGCAGCACGCGACGCTTTCCGTTGCCTGATTGACCGGTAACCCCGTGAACGAAGCCGCCATCGATTAGGGCGATATCCCCGGTTTTGAGCTCGAACTCGCGGCAAGGGACGGCCTCCAGATAGGCTGCCGAATAGGGATATCCAGTGGTCTCCACACCTTGCGATAGCCGGTCCGCAACCGTCGGCTTGTGGCTCCAGAGCTTCAGATTGCCGCCTTCCTCAGGCATGCTGGGATAGAAGTTGAGTGCTGCGACAGTGTTGTGCGCCACCGAAGAAAGCTCGTAATCATCGCCAGCACGTAGGACTTGAGCGACATCGTCGTGTGGATCCAAGGAAAACGTGCCTGAGCCCGACCAACTGAGAGCGCGACAAACATTGGCCTGGCCGTGTTCGGAACGGGCCAGCCGCAATTCGATGCCCTGGTTGTGAAGCTCTCGCTTCAACGCCCCGAATACTGCTCGAACCGGGTCAACCAAACTCTTAAAAAGGGCATCGACGTACGGCCGCGCGTTTTCGGCGTCTGCGAAATAGGTGGCTGCATCCTTCCTGTAGTGAGATGCGCCGACATATTGTCCGGGCACACCATCTTTACGCTCTCTGAGACCGGAGCTTCCAATAAAGTTCGTAGTGATCTCCTCGGCTACTTCGGTGCTGAAAGCTTGCTTGATGTGCAGAGCGGTGAGCTCACCTTTCAGGACCGAGATGATCTCCGCCGTGTTGATCGACCCGGTCCGTTCTTTGATCGAAACCGGCGAGATGGCTGGCACTTGAGATATCTGACTAGGCATTGTCTTGCTCCTGTAGTGCGTGTTCAAGGATGGTGATGCCACGATCGAGTTCGGCATCGGTGATGGTTATCGGCGGGAGGACTTTGATAACGTCGCGATTTGGCCCCGAGGATTCGATAAGAAGGCCATTTTCGAATGCGACATCGTGCACGCGGCCGACCACTGCCGGTGAACGGCATTTCAGGCCGGCCATCAGACCGCGGCCGCGCTTCTGTTCGATGTATCTTGGAAATTTCGCAACGAGGCGGGCGAGGTGCGTTTGCAGCCTGACGGCTGTCCGCTCGACACCTGCGGTAAATCGTTTATCCGACCACATTTTGCACATGGCTCCTGCCGTTACGAAGGCGAAATTGTTGCCTCTGAAGGTCCCGCTATGTTCTCCGGGCTTCCATATGTCCAAGTCGGGTCGAATCAGAACGATGGACAGCGGGCTACCTGAACCGCTTAGGGACTTGGAAAGACACACAATGTCCGGTTCGATTTTTGCGGACTCGAATGAAAAGAAATCGCCAGTTCGGCCGGCACCCGCCTGAATATCGTCGACGATAAAAACAATGCCGTGAGTACGGCAAATGCGCTGAATTTCCGTGAGCCAAGCTGCAGATGCGGCGTTCATGCCGCCTTCCGCCTGGATCGTCTCCAGAATGATTGCGGCAGGCTTTTCTATACCGCTCCCCGCGTCGCTCAAAACGTGGTCGATGTAACTGGCGGAATCGAAAGCTTGGCTCGGATAGCCGTCATAGGGAACACGGATCACATCGTGGCGAGCAACGCCTCCCAGTTCCCTGGTTGAGGCCGAGCCCGACACCGCCAGAGAGCCGAGCGACATGCCGTGGAACGCATTCGTAAAGGCCATGACGCTCGAGCGGCCGGTGTATTTTCGCGCCAGCGCCAGCGCCGCTTCGTTGGCGTTCGTGCCGGTCGGCCCGGGAAACTGAATCTTGTACGAAAGGCCTCTGGGTTTCAGGATCCAATCGACGAACCCTTCAATGAAGTCACGCTTTGCCGCCGTATGCATATCAAGCGACAGAAGAATGTTCTCACCGAAGAGATATTCAATCGCTGGCGCCATAATATCCGGATTGTTGTGCCCGTAATTGAGCGCCCCGGACCCAACGAGGAAGTCGATATATGCTTTACCGGTCTCGTCCCAGATGGTGGCCCCAAGTGCCCTCGCAAAGACCGCGGGGAACGCCCGGCAATAACGACGAACGTTAGATTCATGGGCCGTGAAAGCGTCGGTGTTCATATTGATTCCTC
>NZ_RZSX01000227.1:0-7900 GCF_004023105.1 Mesorhizobium sp. M5C.F.Ca.IN.020.32.2.1
GTCTATGGGTGGGAGATGGCACTCCCGAGCTGGGATCGCGCGATGAAGGAGGACTGGCTCGGCCGCTGGGCGATGAACCTGATGCTGATCAACGCCTCGACGCGGCGGTTCGGACGGGCGGTGCGACTTCCGGAAGGAGATGTGCCGGCGGGTCATGGCAGCCGCGTGTCGAAATCGGCTACGTCGCGAAGCTTCGTGGCCTTGTCGACGGAGAAGTTCGAACCATCAGCTCGTAGGCACGTTCGGCATTCTCGGCCGCGGCTTTCTCGCTGTTTCGCAACTCCTTCACGTTGTAGGCGTAAGCCGAACCGCGGCGACCGACACCGCGCTCGCCCGGCGCGCCTGCCTTGAGAGCGAGCTGCCTCTGCTTTGCCGCCACTAGCGCCGGGCGAGCCCAGAAGTAGTCCTGCTCCTTTGTCAGCAGATGCCAGACCAACACCGCGAGCTTGCGGGCGACCGCCACGGCTGCGACCTGATGGCCACGCTTGTTGCGGATGCACAGGAAGAAGGCTCTGAGCGGTCCGGGCGCTTTCGCCGCCGCCCAGGCGGCCTCGACCAGCATGGCGCGGCATGGGAAACGCCCATGTTTGCTGATCCGGCCATATTGCGCCAAGCCAAGACCGGATTGGCGCACACGCGGATTGAGGCCGAAGTAGCTCACCAGCCTCTGCGGCTCGCGGAACCGCCGGATGTCGACCGACGGCGGCGATGATACCGCTCGCGACGATGGCATTGACGCCGGTGATCGTCTGAAGCCGCCGGACTTGCACATCATCACCGCTTCCCGGGTGATGTCGCGATCGAGGTCAGCCACATCCTCGGCCAGGCGGTCGATCTCGCGGATATGGCGGGCGATGGCGGCCCGCTCGTCGTCGGGAAGCACCTGCCGCTCGAGCCAGGCGCGACCCCGACTGTTGAACAGATCGGCATGCGGGCACTTCGGCACGAGGTGCGCCTGCAGGATACCATGCACCTCGTTCTTCACGCGCGTGCGATGCCGCACGACCTGGTTGCGCCGCGCGACGAGGCGGCGAAGCCGCTCAGTCCGCTCATCGGGAATCCAGGACCTCAGCCAGAAAGCCGCTGGCATGGAGCTGCGCCAGAACGCCGGCATCGATCTTGTCGGTCTTGATCCTGGCATGGGCGATCGCCTTCACCTGCATCGGGTTGGCGACAATCACCCGGCCGACATAGGGCGACAGAACCCGAACCACCGCCATGGCGTTGCCCGTAGCCTCTACGACAACCTCATCCGTCCGTCGCAAACTGCGGCCGAACCCTTCCAGTCCCGAGCCGGGTCATGTCGACCCGTCCGTGATGGCGCAGCCGGCCGTCTTCCCAAACCAACCACCTCCGCAAAAGTGCGGTGGATTTCCATTCCAACACACGTCTCATCGGCTCCCTCTCCTCAAACAGACGGGAGCCGGCGGGCGACGCGACACCTACGGATCCGCGCTCTCGGCGCAACCGGGCAGGTCGCAGGGGCGGCCAGCTACTAACGCGAGCTCGCAGCTCATCGAATTGATGGGGCCTGCCCGAACTTGGCGTGCTCCCGGTGCCCCTGTCCCGGATGATCGCACCATACGCCGAAAATCGCTCATCTCCAGCGGGGATGGGATGGCACCGTCATGATTCCGGCTACCAACCGATCGAGCGCCTCAACGGCGAGATCAAGCGGAGGACCGAGGTCGTCGGCATCTTCCCCAATGACGAGCGCCTGGATCTGGCTCTTCTCGTCCAAGCACAGGACCAGCGCGATTCGGGCGGTGCCATGTAGAGGCCGACGATGTCGCGCACCTTCTCGACAAACAAAGGGTCGCTCGATAACTTGAAGCTTTCTGCGCGGTGCGGCTGAAGGCCGAAGGCTTTCCATATCCGATGGATCGTCGATGGCGCATGGTGGACGGCGCGTGCCATCGAGCGCAGGCTCCAATGCGTGGCTTCGCGTGGTGTCGCCTCCAGTGTCAGGCGGATCGTCTCGGCAATCGCATCATCGCCGATCTGTCGTGGCGGACCCGGCCGCGGCTCATCGTAGAGGCCATCCAGCCGATCTTGGGCAAAGCGGCGTCGCCACTTGCCGGCCGTGTTCTCAACCGCCCCGACGCGCTGCGCGATCACCTCGTTCTCAAGCCCCTCGGCCGCCAACAAAACAATCTCTGCCCGCTGCACCAGACCTTGCGCCGTTCGCCGCCGGCGCGACAGACCTTCAAGCTCCTTGCGTTCATCAGCGCTCAAGTCGATGGTTGCAGCAACTCGTGCCATGCATTGCATCTCCAATCAAATCAATGCAGTAATCGCACGAATTACGCGATCAGGACATTAGAGGATCGGGGCGTTGCTGGTCTGGCGGCGCGACTAGCGAACTAACGCGGATAATTCATGAAGGATTGTGCCCACTGGCGCAGAGGCCGGACAGCCTGATGTTCAGTTCAGCTTATCGATTGAAGATAACCGTTCCTTGGAAGATGCACATCCGCGATCCTAACCTCGGCACGGACGGACGCATTCTAGCCGCAGGATAAGACGATCCCCGGGGAGCATCCGCCTCATTGCTCGGCCCATGAAGGGTGAAGCGGTAGACGAGGTACGCTGCCCTCCATCTGGGCGTATGACCTAAGGAATGAGTCCGCATCTGCAATTTGGGTGTGCCCGGCGAGTACAAGTGCATGCCAAATCGTCTCGTGGGTTGCGGTTACGACCGCTGACCTGTGGCGTCTCAAAGATTCCATGCGGTTCAAGCAAGGTACAAGACACTGGGATCGGATCATGGACAATGATTCGATGAAGCGAACTCTGCCAATTTCCCCGATCCGTCGAACTTCTACGGGTCGATCCTCGGCTGTGCTGGGGCGGTGCCGGGCGGCTGGAACTGGCCATGGTACTGCAAAAAGGATATCGGCGCCAAGGCGGCGGAAGTGGACTCCATGAGGGACCGGCGAAATCTGTAGAGCGCAACAAGATTTGGAGCGCGATCTACGACCAGCCATAGCGGACGCACCGTGGGCGTCGGTGCTCGACGAGCAGCGCTTCACCATGAAATCCGCACGCATGGGCGGCGTCGACAATCTGTATATCGACCCGGTTCATGTCTTCAGCTACAACAATCTGTATGCAAAAGATGTGCAATAACTGCGACTACACCATCCATGGGCGCCATCACCATTTCGGCTGGGACAACTCCTTTGTTCCGGTCGAGCGGGTGGCACCCGGCTCGACAATCGAGTTCGAATGCCTTGATTCGTCGAGTGGGCAACTTCAGGCCGACAGCACGGTCGGCGACATCGCCAAATTCGACTTCGACAACCCGGTGACCGGGCCGATCTTCGTTGAAGGCGCGGAACCAGGTGATGCGCTTAAGGTGACGATCGAGATGTTCAAACCGTCGGGCTTCGGCTGGACGGCAAACATTCCGGGCTTCGGCCTGCTCGCCGACGATTTTCCGGAGCCGGCACTGAACATCTGGACATATGACGCCGCCTCGCTCGAGCCGGCGCTGTTCGGCAGAGGGGGACGCGTGCCGCTGAAACCGTTTGCCGGCACGATCGGCAATGCGCCGGGGATGAAGGGCCACCATTCCGTTGTGCCGCCACGGCGCGTCGGTGGAAATCTCGACATCCGCGATCTCGCGGCCGGCACCACGCTCTATCTGCCGGTCGAAGTTCCGGGCGCGCTGTTTTCGGTCGGCGACACGCATGCCGCGCAGGGCGATGGCGAAGTGTGCGGCACGGCGATCGAAAGCCCGATGGATGTCGTGCTCAAGCTCGACCTGATTAAGGATGCGCGGCTGAAGACGCCACGCTTCACCACGCCTGGCCCGGTCACGCGCCATCTCGACGCCAAGGGCTATGAGGTGACGACCGGCATCGGACCGGACCTGATGACCGGCGCCAGGGAAGCGGTCTCGCAGATGATCGACCTGCTTGCCGGCCGCTACGCAATGGACCCGGTCGAGGCCTACATGCTGGTTTCGGTCTGCGGCGATCTCCGGATCAGCGAGATCGTCGACATGCCGAACTGGGTGGTGTCGTTCTACTTCCCGCGCTGCGTCTTCGAATGAGCAAAGGCGCAACCAGCAAGCGGACCGGGGTTTTTGCCCCGGCCGTTTCGGTCACGGCCGGAGCGGTGCTGGAAATCTCCGGCCTGACCGTCAGCGTGCGCGGCGAAGACGGCGAGCGGCCGGTGGTATCAGACCTATCGTTCACGCTCGCGCGCGGCGAGACGCTTTGCATTGCCGGCGAATCCGGTTCCGGCAAATCGATGACGGCGCTGGCGATCATGCAGCTCTTGCCGTAGCCGGCCGGCTGGATCTCGTCGGGCACCATTCGGCTTGGGGAGACCGACCTTGCCACACTCAGCGAGCCCCAGATGCAGCGCATTAGCGGCATCGCATCGCCAAATCTCCAGGAGCCGATGACGTCACTCAACCCGGTGCTGTCGATCGGCCGGCAACTGATTGAATCCATCGAGGTTCATGTCCGCCGTTAGCACCAATGAGACAGAATTGGGCTAATTGAGAGAGGAGGTCTTCTGGGCCATGGTAGTGACGAAGCCTTCTGCGGAGAAGGTCAGGGTCACCCGGAAGCATGGCCGGCGGGGAGATTCGCATCCTCCCTGATGGCCTGCGTGGCGAGGACTCGATCGCAGCACTTTGCCGCCGCGAAGTGGATCGCCGATAGCCTGTATCACAACTGGTCGAAGGAGTTGCTCGAAGCCGGCAAGAAGCGGCTGGCGGGTGATAACTGTGCGTGCCGCCACCACGACAAGGTCAAGGTTCTTCGAGACGCGCGATCTGAAAGAGGTCGTTGCCGAACAGGCGCTGGAACTGTGGTGCTCAAAAGCATAATCGCTGATGGGGCGACGACAAATGACATATGCCCCCTCGGAGAGCTCGAGATCATCCGGATCGTCGAGCGATCCCACCTGTCGACGCCGCACGCAACGGCTCGGCATCCCGCGCGCCACTTTCCACTGCTGGTATGACCGCTTCCTTCCTAGTGATCGAGACTGTCGAGACCCATGACCGGATCGTAGGAAAGACCTGGCGCGAGGCGAACCGGCTGCGTGGTGAGCGGATTCTAGAGCGAGATGAGGTTTATGGGAGTCGTGGGATTTCCAAATCAGCAATGATCTAATTCAACCTTGATGCTGGGCAGAAGGCCAGCATGGATGTTGGATACTCGATGGACCTGGGCGAACGGGGTTGTTCGTGCGGTCAAGGTTGAAGGGCTTTCGCGGCGCGCGGCTGCTTGATTCGGCGTCAAGTGCAGCGATCGAGTGGCTGAAGCGGGTGGGAAGACCGGGAGCGTGGCGCCCGCCAAGTGGGTGGCTACAAGCCCGAGCGATATCGGGGGCGTGGCGCGACTGGCTTGTCGAGCGCTGCCGAGAGAAGGACTCCACCTTGCGCGGGCTTGTGGCCGAACTCGGCGAGCGCGGCCTGAAGGTCGATTACCGCTCGGTGTGGGAGTTTGTGCAGGCCGAGAAGCTGCCTCACAAAAAAGACGCTGATCGCAGTCAAGCAGGATCGCCCCGACACCGCGCGCAGTGGGTTCTGTACTAGATTCGGATCGATCCCGCCCGCCTGGTGTTCATCGACGAAACCTGGACCAAGACCAACATGGCTCCGCTCAGGGGCTGGGCGCCGGTCGGACAGCGGATCAAGGCCAATGGCCATGTGTGGACGCCCCCTCGGACGTAGCGTGATCGGGTGCGGCCATGTGTTCGGCCTCTCTTACGGCTCGTCATGGCCGCGGGCCCGTATTGGGAGTTCGAGGATCAGGTCCACATCACTTGAACGCGCTCGAAGCGCTCCCCATGCGCCTGGTTCTCCTGATCCCGCCTCACCCACTTTGCGCCATACCTGTCCTTTGACGCCAACGGCCTCGCGCCCGTGCCGCTCAAGAGGGCACGACCGGAGCCCGATAGCTTCTCCCTTCGTCAACAGCGCCCAGACTATGCGGGTGTTCTTGTTCGCCAGCGCCACGATCACCAACATCGGCGCTTTGCGCTCAAGCATCCGGCCGAGCCAGGATCCTTTAGGCACCCCTTTGCGCTTAGCCCACCGCACCACGGCGCTCGCTGCGCCGCCTCAGTGTGCCATCCGAGATGTTCGGCCCAGTCGTTCCTTGCCGCCCGTAGAGCGCTGACCCGGCGTTAATCCGACCCAGGCAGCAAAGTCACGGCCCGATCGGAACGTCTCCGCTAGGCGGCGCGAGCGCCTCTATGGCGGTGGCAATCAGGGGGGCCGATCCCAAGCACGCTCATCAGACGCCGAGTCGCGTCGTCGGCTTTGGCGCGGGCAGAGATCTCCGTATCCAGCGCGGCGATTTGGTTCTGCAGATGGCGCACCCCCTCGGCGAGGAGGGCAAGGCAGGAGCGAGCAGCTTCCGGCACACTCCGATGGGGGATCCTCGATTGGGCGATGAGGCGTCCGACATGGAAAGGTCCTTGCGGCGCTATCAGGCCGTATTCGGAAAGATGGCCGCGGATCCCGTTGATGAGTTGAGTGCGCTGGCCGACCAGGATATCACCGGTCCGGAAGATCACGGCGGACGCCTGCTTGGCTTCGCTCTTCACAGCCAAGAAGCATGGTCGGGCGCTGCGCCGCCTCGCAGATCGCCTCCGCATCGGACACGTCGTTCTTCTGCCGTTTGACGAAGGCTTCACATAGGCGGGTGCGATCAGCCGCACGGTGTGGCCGAGCTTCCCGATCTCCGACCCCAATTAGTGGGCACCCGGGCACGCCTCCATTGCCACCAAGCACGGTGGTTGGGTGGCAGAGAAAGCCAGCGGTCGCGCCGCAGCTTCCTACGGAAGATGACCGCTCCGGCAGAGTTCGCTCCGTGTACTTGAAAAGACATTCTTGGCCAGATCCAAGCCGATGGTGCTAAGTTCCGTCATGGGCGCCTCCTTTGAGTGGCTGAGAACACCTCCACTCTGGCACATCGATGCTGTCGGGGGGGTACACCCCATCACTGGAAGACCATGACCTTCCTGGCTGCGCTGCGTCATGATCGCATCGAAGCCCCCTTGGCTCATCGACGGGCCGATCAACGGCGAGAGATACCTCCTCTATATCGAGAAGGTTCTCGTGCCCACCCTCTAGCCGGGCGACATCGTTTTGATGGACAATCACGGCTCTCACAAAAGCAAGGCCGTTTGGCGCGCAATTCGCAAAAGCGGGTGCGAGGCTCTTCTTCCTGCCCAAATACTCGCCCGATCTCAATCCAATCGAATAGTTCTTCGCCAAGCTCAAGCACTGGTTGCGAAACACGGCACACCGAACCGTCGAGGCCGTCTGCGACGCAATCGGCCAAACTCTCAATCGTGTCACGCATTACGAATGCTCAAACTATTTCGCAAACTCAGATATGACCGGAGATAATCTCATCATGCTCTTAGTGTCCTGATCGCGTAATTCGTGCGATTATTGTGTTGATTCGATTGGAGATGCAATGCATGGGACGAGTTGCTGCACCATCGACTTGAGCGCCGAGAAACGCAAGGAGCTTGAAGGTCTGTCGCGCCGGCGGCGAACGGCGCAAGGTCTGGCGCAGCGGGCAGAGATTGTGTTGTTGGCGGCCGAGAGGCTTGAGAACAAAGTGATCGCGCAGCGCGTCGGGGCGGTTGAGAACACGGCCGGCAAGTGGCGACGCCGCTTTGCCCAAGATCGGCTGGATGGCCTCTACGATGAGCCGCGGCCGGGTCCGCCACGACAGATCGGCGATGATGCGATTGCCGAGACGATCCGCCTGACACTGGAGGCGACACCACGCGAAGCCACGCATTGGAGCCTGCGCTCGATGGCACGCGCCGTCCACCATGCGCCATCGACGATCCATCGGATATGGAAAGCCTTCGGCCTTCAGCCGCACCGCGCAGAAAGCTTCAAGTTATCGAGCGA
>NZ_RZSX01000228.1:0-5296 GCF_004023105.1 Mesorhizobium sp. M5C.F.Ca.IN.020.32.2.1
GGCATATCCTGCCGAGCACTGTTCCGGCGCTGATGGTCCAGGGCGCTACTGTCTGCGCCAGCGCGATCCTGACGGAGGCCGGGCTGAGTTTCCTCGGCGTGGGCGTGCCACCCGAGATTCCGAGCTGGGGCAACATGATCGCCAGTTCCCGCCTCTACCTCGCCATCGCGCCCATGACGATTTTTGCCCCCGGTATCTGCCTTGCCGTCACGGTCCTTGCCGTTAATCTGCTCGGGGACGGCCTGCGCGACCTGTTCGATCCTCGCGCGAAGCGGAGGCGCTGACATGCAGATGCATCAAACGGCAGGCAACGACGTGCTTCTCGACGTTCGAGACCTTGAGACGCACTTTTACGGCGAAGAAAGCGTCACCCGCGCCCTCGGCGGCGTCAGCTTCCAGGTGATGAAAGGCGAAACGCTCGGCGTCGTCGGCGAATCCGGGTGCGGAAAGAGCGTCACCGCTCTCTCCATCCTTCGGCTCCTGCCTAAACTGACCGCCAGGACCGTCCGCGGCCAGGTGCGCTTTCGCGGGCGCAACCTGCTTGACTGTCCGACCGCGAGATGCGACAGATCCGTGGCGACCAGATCGCCATGATCTTCCAGGACCCGATGACCAGCCTGAATCCGGTCTATACGGTTGGCCGCCAGATCGCAGAGGCGGTGCAGATCCACACAAAAGCGTCCCGATCGGTCGCGATGGCAAAAGCCGAGGAGATGCTGCGTCTCGTCCGCATCGCCGACCCCGAGCGTCGCGTCAACAACTATCCGCATGAAATGTCGGGCGGCATGCGCCAGCTCGCCATGATCGCTATGGCTCTTGCCTGCTCACCGGAACTGTTGATTGCCGACGAGCCGACGACAGCGCTTGACGTCACCATCCAGGCGCAGATCCTGCGGCTCATCGTCGATCTGAAAGAGCGCACGGGAACGGCCGTGATGTTCATCACGCATGATCTGGGCGTTGTCGCCGAGACATGCCAACGGGTGATCGTGATGTATGCTGGCCGGATCGTAGAACAAGCGAACGTCATCGATTTGTTTGCGCGACCGGCGCATCCCTACACTCAGGGCCTCATGCGATCGGTGCCTGACCGGCGGCGCGGCCGACAGCGCCGCCTTCCGGAAATTCCCGGCATTGTTCCAAGCCTGCGCGAGCCCATTGTCGGCTGCAGCTTTGCGCCTCGCTGCCCGGTCGCGATCGACATTTGCCGCGACAAGACGCCCGCCCTGCGTGATGTCGGGTCAAGCCACGCCGCAGCTTGTTGGCGCGCCGAAGAGGTGATGGGCGCATGAACGGTCCTCTGCTGAAAGTCGAGAATCTGACCAAGCACTATCCGCTTGGCTCGGGAATCTTCAAGAAAAGCATTCCGGTGATCCGGGCGGTGGAGGATGTATCCTTTTGCGTCGAGGCGGGCGAGACGCTCTGCATCGTCGGTGAATCCGGCTGCGGCAAGTCCACCGTGGCGCGGCTCCTGATGCGGCTCGTCGAGCCCACGGGCGGGCGCGTGCTGATCGACGGGACCGACATTGCAAGCCTCAAGAAGGATGCCCTTCACGCATGGCGCCGTCGGATGCAGATGGTCTTTCAGGATCCTTACTCGTCGTTGAACCGGCGCCTGACCGCCGGACAGATCATCACCGAACCAGTCGAGAATTTTGAGCGCCTCAGCAGGAAGCAGCGCCAGGCCCTCGCTGCAGACCTTCTGCGAAAAGTCGGAATGTCACCTGAGATGATGCACAGGCTGCCATCCGAATTGTCGGGCGGTCAGCGGCAGCGGCTCGGCATTGCACGCGCTCTGGCGCTCAACCCTTCGCTGATTATTGCCGACGAAGCGGTGTCAGCCCTTGATGTGTCCGTGCAGGCTCAGATCCTGAATCTGCTTCTGGAACTCCAGCAGCAGATGGGCATCGCCTTCGTCTTCATCTCACATGACCTTGGGGTCGTGGAGCATATCGCGCATCGCGTTGCCGTCATGTATTTGGGGCGGATCGTAGAGCTTGCCCCGAGCGAGGCGCTCTTTGCGAAACCGGTCCATCCCTACACCGAGGCGCTGGTCGCGGCGGCTCCGGTGCCGGATCCCACCCGAGCTCGGCTAGAGGTACCCGTAGAGGGCGAGGTGCCGAGCCCCATCAACCCTCCGAGCGGGTGCGCGTTTCATCCGCGCTGCCCACTGGCCATCGAGCGGTGCCACATCGAGGTACCGCCTTTGGTGCCAATGGCAGACGGGCGCGTTGTGGCCTGCCATGTGCGCGCTCCGGCCATGGGCATGCCGGCGCCCGCGGTGGCTAATTCTTCGCTCACTCCCGTCGCATAGCCACTCGACTTGGCACCGCCGACACGAACACGGAACATCATGCCAAGTACGGCAGGACGAAGCGAGACGAGGAGAAATCTATGAGCAACGAGAACGCTGGTCATCCGGTCGACGGGGCACCCGGCTATGATGTGATCGGGTCGATTTCAACGAACGTGGCGGACGGCTTCACGATGGTGGCAGTCGGCGACCTCATCGTATCACGAGCAGTGACCAAATCTCAGGATTCTGGCTTCGGCGAGGTCGTCAGGATCCTTCGCGATGCTGACACCACTTTTGGCAACCTGGAGGTCAATGCCTTCGATATCCGATCGTTCAATGGACACCCGCAGGCTGAATACGGCGGTGCGTATCACCTCAGCTTGCCAGAGGTTGGCCAAGATTTGAAGGCGATGGGATTCAACATCCTCGGCCGCGCAAACAACCATTCATTTGACTGGGGCGTTGAAGGCATGCGCGAGACCAGCCGAGTGCTAGATCAAAACGGGATTATCCATGCAGGGGTGGGAGAGAATCTCGCACAAGCCGGCGCCGCGCGCTTCTTCGAGACCACACGTGGCCGTGTGGCGTTGCTATCATGTGCTTCAACATTCAAACCGATGGCCCGCGCGGGCGATCCTGCTGGTGAGGCCCCAGGACGACCAGGACTGAACGCCCTTCGTTTAGCGCAAGCCATCGTGGTTTCGCCCGAAATGCTCCAAAATGTGAGGCTAATAAGTTCTGCCTTGCCTAGCGACATCCCCTTCCGGGAAGATCCGGTTACGGTCGTGCTCGCCGGAACAACATACAAGGCTGGCGACAAGGTCGGATACAGTTTCGAACCAGACTCACGCGATGTTGCCGACATTCTACGAAATGTCCGGCGGGGCAAGCAGTTCTCCGATTTTTGCATCGTCGCGAACCACTGTCACGAGCCTGGTAACTGGAGCGACGAGCCGCCGGATTACGAACGATCCTTTGCTCATGGGCTGATCGATGCCGGGGCCGACGCATACATTGGCCATGGACCTCATCAATTGAGAGGCATCGAGATATTTAAGGGCCGCCCGATCTTTTATAGCCTCGGAAATTTTTTCCAGGATGACTTGGGTACCCCTGCGGGTGCCGAAATGTTCGGCGACTACGCCAAGGACCCTCGGGTACACACGGATGCCGAGGTCAAGATCGCGGAAATGGCCAGTTATTCAGACCCGGTCTTTTGGGAAAGCATCGCGGCGCGGAGCCGATTCAAGCAGAACCAGCTTGCCGAATTGCGGCTATATCCGATTGAACTCGGTCGGTTGAGGAGATTTGCCGATCGCGGGGTCCCACGTTTAGTCAATCAGGAGCAAGCGAAGACCATTCTGGAGCGTCTACAGAAGCTCTCCGAGCCGTTTGGGACCGAGATTGCCATCGAGAACGATGTTGGTGTGATAAGGCTGAGGCTTGGAGCATCATAATAACTTATCTCTAGGCCCCAATTACAGCCCGCGAGGCACTTTGGATTTTGCTTGCGATGTGCGGGCAACCCACCTCCACGATTGAACGCGTGGCGCAATGCACGCAAATGCCAAAGCTGACCGGAATTGGCGACCATAATCTCGTACTTCGAATTCAAGGAAATCTCCGCAATGAGCGAAGCACCACACCTTACGTTTGATCTCGAAAAGCCCGGCATGAGCAACGGACATCTTGTTGTCCCAGAAGGCGCCGATTGCGAAGCTCTTTCACTTCCGGTCGTCAGTCTCAACAAAGGCGAGGGACCACGGCTCCTGATCACTGCCGGATGTCACGGCGATGAATTGGAAGGGCCGATTGTTGCGCGACGACTTCTCGAGTGGCTTCCCGAAGCGCAAGTTTGTGGAAGAGTTGTAATCGCGCCGATGCTCAATCCACCAGCCGTAAAGGCATGCAGCCGCAATACGCCGATCGATGGTTTAAATCTCAATCGAGTTTTTCCGGGCCGCAGCGACGGATCAGTAACCGAACGGATCGCGGATGCGGTTGCGCGTGTGTTATTGCCATGGACCGACACTGTCTTCGATCTGCACAGCTTTGGACTAAACTGGGATTTCTCCCCGTCGAGCACGACGCACCCAATTGCTGATCCCGTTCTGATGGCCAAGACGCTCCAAATGGCAGAAGCGTTCAAGCTGCCCATGACGTTGGTTTGGGAACATCCAGGTTCGCCGGGAATGTTTGATACTTTGGCCCAAAACCAGGGCAAGGTGTTCGTTTGCGCTGAATTCGGCGGCGGCACGGTCAGCTTCGACGCGATCGCGCTCTACGAAGCTGGATTGCGCAACGCACTCATCGCGCTCGGACTCGTCGAGGGAAAGCCCGAGTATCCGACCTTCCGCCAACAGAAGGTTACGCAGACATTCGAAACGCGGCGCTCATCCGACGAGCTAAAATCGCCTGCACGCGGCATCTTTGAACCTCGCTGCTCGGTATTGGACCAAGTGAAGCACGGAGATATTATTGGCGCCTTGTATCCGATGGATTCGCTGACTGCCGATGTCATTGCTATCCGCGCGCTTGGGACATCCATCGTGTATGCCATTCGATCCGGCGCTTATGTCGAGATGAACGAAGCAGTGGCGCTCGTTGCACGACCGGTAAATCAGTGACGGTCATCAGGCGCTTCGAGCTTGCAGAGAAGACGGAACGGTCGGGCCGCCAGGTTGCCGCTCAAGGTCTGGACCGCACCACCAGCCGCGCTACGGCAGGCTTGTGAGGATGCAGCCTTCACCATCGGCACGCCCCCGGACTTGGGCGCCGGTCCAGTCCTCCAGCTCCTCGGTGGCGACGGCCTCGGCAGAGGTGTGGTTCGAGGCCTCCATCGCTGCAGCGAACAGCTTCATAGCTTCATCGCCCGCGCTTCGCCTGTCATCGCGTCGATCACGTCGACCGTGTTCCCGGCGAAGTCGATGTAGATCTTCTCCGTCGGCATCTCGCCAGCTCCCTCATCCAGAAACGGCTTCTATCGCTGGTCTGCTGACC
>NZ_RZSX01000228.1:5306-7899 GCF_004023105.1 Mesorhizobium sp. M5C.F.Ca.IN.020.32.2.1
GGTCTGCTACCAAGACCCGCCTATGGTCCCGCAAGAATGCTGCCCATCATCGAGCGAAATGCGCGCCCATCCTCCTCCGAAATCGCTGCCCGCCACCACGGAACACGCAGCATGCATCGAGCCCGACCTGCTCGACAAGGAGATCGAAGGACATTCATTTTTGCCGGCGGGTTCTGACGAACATCCAACTCCAACCATGTGCCTGCGAACTCTCGCAAACATGTATAATGGAGTCGATATCACCATCAGCCTAGCGTCCTCCAAATTGCGTATTTCAGGCGATCGTGTGCACGGATTTCTCGGGATCGTGAGCAACGATTTCAGACGATCGTGAGCAGCGATTTCAGGTGATCGTGAGCACCTTTTTGGAGGTGTGGGACGCTTCGGCCGACAACTCAGCCAGTCTACAGGATGCCTCGTTTCAAAACGAGGAAGCCGGATGCCAACCCCCTGATTGTCGATGCGCCGGAAGAGAAGCTTTACATATAAGTCACGCGCTATCGCGCACACGCTCGGGTGAGCAATGGCGTTGTGCATGGTTATCTGCGGCGGACCCGTCTCCCCGGGATGAGCTGGCCACTGCCCGGGGATGGGATGACGAAGGCCTTGAGCTGCTGCTCTTCCCAGGCCCGCAAAGCCCCGGGCGGCCGGTGCCCGATAGTGTCCTGAAGGTTCTGCAAAAAGCTCTGGAGAGAGAACAGCCCTTACTCTGAGGCGAGGGGCGGCCATGGCACGCTGGTGACGTTGCGATCACCGATTCCCGTGGAAGGGTAAGTGCCATGACCAAGCGCGACGTTAGACTGAACAGAGGCGAGTTGAAAGCGTTGCTGTTGTCGGATGAGGACGGCTTTCGCAGAGTTTTGCAGACTGTCGTGCAGGAGGCTTTGGAAGCCGAGATGACGAGGCGATCGGGGCCGAGAAAGGCGAGCGGACGACGGAGCGGGTTGGTTACCGGTCCGGCTATTACGAACGCAAGCTTGTGACGCGGGTTAGCGTGCTGGAGCTTCGGGCTCCGCAAGATCGGGCCGGCCGGTTCTCGAGGGAGTTGTTTGAGCGTTATCAGCGCTCGGAGAAGGCACTGGTATCGGCGCTGGTCGAGATGTACGTGCAAGGCGTGTCGACGCGCAAGGTGAAGGCGATCACCGAGGAGCTGTGCGGCCATTCCTTCTCGGCCTCGACGGTAAGCTAGGCGACGGCGCGGCTGGATGAAGCCCTGAAGGCGTTCTTTGAGCAGCGGCTTGCCGAACCTTACCCGTACCTCATTCTGGATGCGCGCTATGAGCGGGCGCGCGAAGCCGGCGTGATCGCCAGCCAGGCGGTGCTGGTGGCGATCGGGGTCGACTGGGAGGGCCGGCGCCAGGTGCTCGGTGTCGAACTGGCCAACCGGGAAAGCCATTCGAGCTGGCGCGCGTTCGTGGCAGGGCTCAAGCAGCGCGGACTTGCCGGCGTCGAGTTTGTCGTCTCCGACGACCATCCGGGGCTCAGGGCAGCGATCCGGGAAGTCCTGCCCGAGGCAGTCTGGCAGCGCTGTTACGTGCACTTCCTCAGAAACGCGCTCGATTATGTGCCGCGCAAGGTCGATGACGACTGCCTGATGGAGCTCAGATGGTTCTATGACCGGCGCGACCTAGCCGAGGTCAAGCGCGACCTGGCGCAGTGGATCGCCAAATGGCAGGCCAAATACCCGAAGCTGGTGGATTGGGTGGAGAACAACATCGAGGAGACGCTGAGCTTCTATCGGCTGCCGCTGCCGCATCACAAGCACATGAAGTCGACGAACATGCTGGAGCGGCTGAACCAGGAGATCAAGCGGCGCACCCTGGTCGTTCGCATCTTCCCCAACCCGCAGAGCTGTTTGCGGCTGGTTCGGGCATTGGCGGTGGAGATCCACGAGAACTGGCTCGAGGCGACCCGCTACCTCAACACGGATCATCTGCGCGAGCACAAGAAGGAGAACCTGAGGGCACTGGCCGCCTGAGACGCGGCCGCCATGTCCGCCGCTCCGCTAAACACGGGGGCTGCGCGGCGGACACGCCAACGTCACCGCTGAATGCCACGCCATTTTTGCTGATGGGGTGGATGCCAGCCTTCTCCGACGGCATCGCAATGTGCCAAAGTTTGTGGTGTTAGCGCCACGCAAAGGAGAGGCAGGCATCGATGGAAAAGGTTACCATCATTGGGGTCGATCTGGCAAAGAACGTCTTTCAGCTGCACGGGGCGGCAGCTGATGGATCGGTTGTGTTCCGCAAGAAGCTGTCGCGCCTGCAGTTTTGCAAGTTCATGGCGAGTCAACCGGCATGTGTCGTGGCGATGGAAGCGTGCGGCAGCTCGCACTACTGGGCCCGTCAGATGGCTCGGCTTGGCCATGAGCCAAGACTGATTGCCCCGGCCTATGTCAAACCGTTCGTCAAGCGGCAGAAGAACGACGTCGCAGATGCGGAGGCGATCGTCGAAGCAGCGCAACGACCGACAATGCGCTTTGTCGAACCGAAGACCAAGGAGCAGCAGTCCCGGGCTATCGTGTTTCGCACCAGAGAGCAGTTCGTGAATCAGCGAACCGAATTGGTGAATGCGCTGCGCGCGCACCTCTATG
>NZ_RZSX01000229.1:0-7876 GCF_004023105.1 Mesorhizobium sp. M5C.F.Ca.IN.020.32.2.1
CACGAATACGGCGCGGATGTCGGAAAGCTGGCACGCCTCGTCGAGCGCCTCCGGGATCAGGCCACTATCGTCGATCGGCAGGCCCTCGAGGTTGAAGCCGAGATAGCGCGCCAGCGGGACCAGCGTATGGTGGCCGATCGCCTCGGTGGCGACGGTCGAACCGGGCGGCGCCACGCTCATCAGTGCCACCGTCATGCCGGCCGTGGCGCCGTTGGTCAGGCTGACATTCTGCGCGGATACATCGAGACCGCACAGCCGCAGCCATTCGACCGCCACCGCGCGGTGGCGCGGGAACACCATGTTCGGCCGGAACGACAGCGCCGAACTCGACGGCAGGTTCTCGGCAAGCCAGCTCAGCGCCTGTTTCAGCCGCTCCAGATGCATCGGCTCGCAAACCGGCTTCAGGATGGAGAGGTCGATGACCTCGCCAAGACGCTCCGGCAGGTATGGCGGCTCGGGCTCGCGGCGCTGCGTCTGCACGAAGCTGCCGCGGCCGATCTCGCCGGAGACCAGGCCCCGGCGGATCAGTTCCTCATAGGCGCGACTGACCGTCTGCACCGAAAGCTCCAATTCGTCGGCCAGCCGGCGATGCGTCGGCAGCCGCGCGCCGTTGGCCAGCCGCCCATCATGGATCGCGCGCGCGAACTGGTCGGCGAGCGATTGATAGGCCGGCCGCCGGATGAGCGCGGCATCTGGACGCCATAATGTCATGACTTATTAGAGATCGAAATCAGTGCAATTGACAATCGAAATAATGCGCCGTCATGGTGTCGGGCAAGAAAAAGCAGACGCTCATGGCCGCATTGAAACTCGATCAGATCGACCTCAAAATCCTCGACGTGGTCCAGCGCGACGGGCGCATCACCAAGCTGGCGCTCGCCGACAAGGTGGGCCTGTCGCCGACGCCGTGCTGGATGCGGCTGCGCAAGCTGGAAAAGGCCGGCATCGTCTCAGGCTATCACGCCAAGGTTGCGATGCGCGCCGTCGCGCCGGTCGCCACCGTACTGATGGAGGTGACGCTGGCCAGCCACCGCCAGGCCGATTTCGACCGCTTCGAGCGCGTCATCCGCGACGTGCCCGAAATCGTCGCCTGCTGGTCGGTGGGCGGCGGCGTCGACTATCTGCTGAAAGTGATGGCGCGCGACATCGACGCCTACCAGCGGCTGGTCGACGTCCTGCTCGAACGCGAGATCGGCATCGACCGCTATTTTACCTACATCGTCACCAAGACGGTGAAGGAGGAGATGGCCTTGCCGGTAGCGGATTTGTTGCCGGCGTCCTGACCCTAGAGAGATCGTCTGCCCGAGCGATGCAATAGAGACAATCTCTCTACGGGCGGGCGCCCAGACAGCCTCTCTGTCTGCTGCACGCGGATAGTCTCCCCATATCACTCCGAACCGGGAGACCTCGAACATGTCCGCGCACTTTACCCGCCCACAGCGCCATGAAGCGCTTGACCGCCTCGCCGACCGCCGGCTGCTGCGCGAACTCGCCTATGTCGACGGCCACTGGACTGCGAGTGAAGCCGCCGAGAGCTTCGAGGTGATCGATCCTGCCACAGGCACCACCGTTGGCTGGGTTGCCGCGCTCGATAGCAGGCAGACGAGCAAGGCGATCGACGCGGCCTCCCGCGCCTTTCCCGCCTGGCGCGCGGCTCTCCCACAGGAACGCGCGAGAATTCTGCGAAAATGGTTCGATCTGATCATCGCTGCCAAGGATGATCTGGCGCTGTTGATGACGCTCGAACAGGGCAAGCCGCTTAGGGAAGCGCTTGGCGAGATCAACTACGCCGCCTCCTTCGTCGAGTGGTATGCCGAGGAGGCAAAACGCCTCAACGCCGAAAGCGTCAGCAGCCACCTGCCAAACGCCGAGATGATGGTGCGGCGCGAACCGCTCGGCGTCGTCGGCGTTGTCACCCCGTGGAATTTTCCCGCGGCCATGCTGACCCGCAAGGCGGCGGCCGCCCTTGCCGCCGGCTGCACCATCGTCGCGCACCCTTCGTCGGAAACGCCGCTGTCGGCGCTGGCGCTGGCCGAGCTCGGCGAACGCGCCGGCCTGCCGGCAGGCGTCTTCAACGTTCTCACCGGTAAGGCTTCGACCATCGTTGGGCGGATGTGCGAAGACGCTCGCGTCCGGGCCATGAGCTTCACCGGCTCGACCGAGATCGGCAGGCTGATCGCCGCGCAAAGTGCGCCGACGATGAAGCGGCTGGTGATGGAGCTTGGCGGCCACGCGCCGCTGATCGTCTTCGCCGACGCCGATCTCGACAAGGCTGTGACCACAGCCGTCGATGCCAAATTCGCCACTTCCGGCCAGGATTGCCTCGCCGCCAACCGCGTCTATGTCCAGCGCCCGATCTACGATCGTTTCTGCGCCGCCTTCGCCAGGCGCATCGAGACGCTGCGGACCGGCAATGGCCTGGCTGATGACACCGACATCGGGCCCTTGATGCATGAGCGCGGGGTCAAGAAGGTCGAGGAGCAGGTCGCCGATGCGCTCGCACATGGCGCACGCTGCCTCACCGGCGGCAAACGCGATTCTGCAGGACCGCTGTTCTACCGCCCGACCCTGCTCGCCGATGTCACCGACGACGCGCTGATCATGCGCGAGGAAACTTTTGGTCCGGTCGCCGCCGTGACGCCCTTCGACAGCGAGGATGAGGTCATCGCTCGCGCCAACGCCACCGAATACGGGCTTGTCGCCTATGTCGTCACCGAGAACGGCGGCCGCCAATTGCGCATGGGCCGCGCGCTCGACTATGGCATGGTCGCCATCAACCGCGTGAAGATCACCGGCGCGCCGATCCCTTTCGGCGGCGTCAAACAGTCCGGCATCGGCCGCGAGGGCTCGCGCCACGGGCTCGAAGCTTTTACCGATCTCAAATATCTCTGCCTGGACGTCGCGTAAGCCGCGCCCGACACTTTTCCTCAGGAGTAAAATGATGCTCGACCAGTCCAACGAACTCGCCGCCTGGGACCGCGACCACTTCTTCCATCCCTCGACCCATATGGGTACCCACGCGCGCGGCGAGAGCCCGACCCGCGTGATCGCCGGCGGCGAAGGCGTCACCATCTGGGACAATAATGGCCGAAAGAGCATCGATGCCTTCGCCGGACTCTATTGCGTCAATGTCGGCTATGGCCGGCAGAAGATCGCCGACGCCATTGCCGCGCAAGCCAAGAACCTCGCCTATTTCCACGCCTATGTCGGCCACGGCACCGAGGCGTCGATCACGCTTTCCAAGATGATCATCGACCGCGCCCCGCAAGGCATGTCGAGGGTTTATTTCGGCCTTTCCGGCTCCGACGCCAACGAAACCAACATCAAGCTGATCTGGTACTACAACAACGTGCTCGGCCGGCCGGAGAAGAAGAAGATCATCTCGCGCTGGCGCGGCTATCACGGCTCAGGCGTTATGACGGGGTCGCTGACCGGGCTCGACCTGTTCCACAACGCCTTCGACCTGCCGCGTGCGCCGATCCTGCACACCGAAGCGCCCTACTATTTCCGCCGCGCCGACCGCTCGATGAGCGAGGAGCAGTTTTCCCAATACTGCGCCGATAAGCTGGAGGAGACGATCCTCGCCGAAGGGCCCGATACCGTCGCCGCCTTCATCGGCGAGCCGATCCTCGGCACCGGCGGCATCGTGCCGCCGCCCGCCCTCTATTGGGAAAAGATCCAGGCGGTTCTGAAGAAGTACGATGTGCTGCTGGTCGCCGACGAAGTGGTCACCGGCTTCGGCCGGCTGGGCACCATGTTCGGCTCCGACCATTACGGCATCCAGCCAGACCTGATCACCATCGCCAAGGGCCTGACCTCGGCCTATGCGCCGCTGTCGGGTGTCATCGTCTCGGACAAGGTCTGGCAGGTGCTGGTGCAGGGTTCCGACAAGCTCGGCTCGCTCGGTCATGGCTGGACCTATTCGGCGCATCCGATCTGCGTCGCCGCGGGCGTCGCAAACCTGGAACTGATCGACGAGATGGACCTGGTGACCAACGCCGGCGAGACCGGCGCCTATTTCCGCGCCGAACTGGCGAAAGCCGTCGGCGGCCACAAAAATGTCGGCGAGGTGCGCGGCGACGGCATGCTGGCGGCAATCGAATTCGTCGCCGACAGAAATGATCGCGTGTTCTTCGATGCATCGCAAAAGATCGGGCCGCAGGTCGCAACCGCCCTCGCCGCAAGCGGTGTCATCGGCCGCGCCATGCCGCAGGGCGACATTCTCGGCTTTGCGCCGCCGCTCTGCCTCACCCGCGAAGAGGCCGACATCATCGTCTCGAAGACGGCCGATGCGGTGAAAAGCGTGTTTGCAAACATCTGAAGATCGACATGAACGCCATGACCAAAACCCTCCCCGCCACCATGGCCGCCGTGCAGCTGACCGGTCACGGCGGGCCGGAAAAGCTCGTCTACCGTACCGACGTGAAAGTGCCCTCGCCCGCCCCAGGTGAAGTGCTGGTCAAGGTCACCGCTTGCGGCATGAACAACACCGATGTCTGGGTGCGTCAGGGCGCCTATGGCACGGAGGAAGATGCTGCCGCGGTATCGACTTGGCGCCGCCAAGGCAACACGCTGACTTTCCCGCGCATCCAGGGCACAGACACGGTCGGCCACATCGTCGCCGTCGGCGATGGCGTCTCGCCGGACCGTATCGGCGAGCGGGTGATGGTCGATTTCTCGATCTACAACCGCGACGACGATTCCCTCGCCGACATCGACTACATGGGCCACGGCCGTGACGGCGGCTATGCCGAATACCAGGCTGTGCCAGCCGAGAACGCCCATGTCGTCGATACCGAAATGACCGATGTCGAACTTGCCACCTTCTGCTGTGCCTATCTCACCGGCGAACAGATGCTGGAACGTGCCGCACTAAGAGCTGGCGAGCGTGTGCTGGTCACTGGCGCTTCTGGCGGCGTCGGCTCCGGCATCGTGCAGCTGGCGCGGGCGCGCGGCGCCATCCCCTATGCCGTCGTCGGCAAGGGCAAGGAAAAGGCGGTGCTCGACATCGGGGCCGAAGCGGTGATCACTCGTGGCATCGCCGACCTGCCCGCCGCCGTGAACGCAGCGACCCAGGGCCGGCCGATCGACGTGGTTGCTGACCTGGTCGGCGGCGCCATGTTCAACGACCTCTTGCGCATCCTCAGGCCCGAAGGTCGCTACACGACGGCCGGCGCGATTGCCGGCCCGGTCGTGCAGCTCGATCTGCGCACTATGTATCTCAAGCAGTTGCAGCTGCACGGGTCCAGTCAGGGCACGCGACACGATTTTCGCCGCATCGTCGGCTACATCGAGGGCAAGAAAATCCGGCCGCTGGTCGGCGGCGTCTACAGGCTGTCCGATTTCCACCGCGCCCAGGCGGATTTCATTGCCAAGGATTTCGTCGGCAAGCTGGTGGTCGTTCCGGATGCCGTCTCGGATCTCGCTGAAACCCGTTGACAGCCAAGGCTAACGAGGGCTCGGGCTGTTCGCCGACACGGTAAGGTCGAGCGCGACATGGCCTTGCGGCGCGCCGAAGCGAAGGAAAGCTTCCGACAGCGTCGCGAACACCGGTCCAGCGTCGCCCCTCAGCTTCGTGCAGAAATTTTTCGACCTGTCGAAGACCCCCGAGGCCTTGAGGAAGTCGATGCAGCCGTAGATCTCGTCCATGTGGTGGCCCTCGCCGAGCGGATAGAGCGAGAACTGCGCGGCGACCTCTTGTCCGAGTTTTTTCGCACCGTCGACATGCGCCCGCGCCGCGCCGATGCGCTCGGCCAGGGACAGCTCGTGGCTGCTGCCGGAAATCGGTGTGCAGATCGGATCGTCAGGCTCGCCAGGGCAGCCACGCGACACCGTCGCCGACAACACGCAATGCACACCACTTGCCGCCGCCGAGGCGAACAGATCGCGCATGGCCGGAAAAAGCTGTTCCGGCGGGCCGACGATCAGCGTCGAGATGTCGTCGGTCTCAATGCGGAAATTCGGCCGATAGAGATCCATCGCCGAAATTGCCTTGAGGATGACGCCGACGAAGTCATCGCACATCGGATACAGGGAAATCTGTGCACCTGAAAACATAGTCGCCTCGCTCCGCTGGCATTACCCAGATCAGCTTGAGGGACCGAAGGCTTGCACCTTCCATCTCAGCCCCGGCAATACGGAGCGCCCCTGTCGATATGGGCGACGTAGCACCTGCGGAAAGGATGTTCAAGCAATGGCCAGCCCTAATTTAGTCTGGCATCGTGCTGCAGGAGCCGAACTTTCTCCTGAAGCGCGTTTCCGTAGGGAAAACAATGCTGCACCCTTCAGCGCGATGGACGACTTGCTCTCGAGCACCGCACTAGGATTTGCTCCGGGCCACCTAGCGCATCGCAGCATCGCAACGCCGCAGGCATGGTCTTCCGGAAGCCAGCCTTCCGGGTCCCCTCTTTGTCTGAAATCGGCGTGCAGGGTGGGATCGTTCCGACGCTCCTTCGCGTTGGGTGAAACCCACAAGGAGGAACGACCATGTCAGACGACAAACACGAACGCATTCGACGCCGCGCATATGAGATCTGGGAACGAGAAGGCCAGACGCACGGTCTGCACGAGCGCCATTGGAATCAGGCGACCGTCGAAATCGAGAACGAAGACCGCTCGCTTGGTGCTCGCCCACCGGCGATATCTGGTGCCGATGTGCCAGCTCCCACGCAGACCCAAAGCCGAGTGAAGAAAGGCAACCGCGCCGCTGGTCAATCGGATGTTGAGGCAGCGGAAGCGCTGGCGATGAGAACAGGCATCACCGGCGACCAAGCTCAAGACCTCATCGACCGCCTCGGTGACGATCCGCTGGCACTCGAAGAGGCGGCGCGGAGCCTTAGAGCATCCGAAAGGTAAACGCCGGCTGTCCAGGCAGCCCATCGCTGTACTCGACACACCGCCGCAGATTTTCAATCTCCGCCCACAAGCGGACCGCCGCATCGGCCGAACAAATGAAAGCCCGCGCCTCTCGCGGAGAGAGCGGGCCGATCGGGTCGCGGTCCTGTTTTATGACCTTGGACTGAGATCGCGGTTTCGCCTTCGACGCTCGACGAGCAGCGTCGGCTGCCATCAGCGCCGGGAATGTTCCAGCCTCACGACGAGCGGGCCCTGTCCTGATGAGTTCCGTCAGCGTCGCCGAGCGCCACGTTCCCCACACGAAGTCGAAGTCTGCCCCGATCGCGTGTGGGTAGAAAGCAGTGCATCAGCCCGGTTCGATTATCGTTCCCTCCACAAAACCAGTGAGGAAGGTTTTGACCTGTCGATCAGCATGGCTAGCCATCCACGTCATCGCCGCTGGTCCAACCCACAGCGACCGGTCGGGCGCACTTGGGTTTGCTGACCTGGATGGTCCGGCCGGTGCGTCCGGCCGGCGCGGATTGCGCCACTGAACGACCGAGTTCCGGTAGGTTCTCTTGATTGCACGGCACAGGAACTTGTACCTGCGTTCGACGTTGGCCGCGGCGTTAGCTTCCGCAGGTCCGGTCGACATCGCGAAACTGCCCTCCACTATGACTGTTTCGGTCATCTTGCATCGCAGGAATTGAATCGTGGAATTCTCATCACGGCAATACCAATCGTTATGTGCCTGAATGAACTCCGCTGAAAGCCGTGGCAGGTCCTCGGGAGACCAGATTATGCAGTAGCTGCCGATAGCAGAAATGTCTCGAGTGGTTGGGGGCGTGACCGTCTTCCACCGCGGGCCATCGACGAACAGGATAGCCGGATCGCGCAAAAGTTCGGTTACCAGAGCAGCCTCGTCATCAGGGTGCATAGTGAAACGAAGTTGGCTTCTCATTGTTCGGCCCAATCGAGCAAGATGTCCGGTCGCGAAGACTTTTACGACCACATCCGTTTGGAACACGGCAAGAGGTAACAC